>JASGDX010000121.1:0-2946 GCA_047606985.1 Leucobacter sp.
CTCCGCGAGCGGCTCCCACCACGCGCGCGCCGCGAGCAGCCCGGCATCTGGCGCCGGCTCGGCGAAGCGCTCGCAGGCGCTGCCGGGATCCTCGCCTGCGGCCAGCGCGGCCCGCAGCTCGTCGAGACGGTCGGACGGCACGAAGTGGTCGGCGAAGCCCAGCTCGATCGCGTCTCCCGCGCTCATCTCACCGGCCGTCACCGCGAGCAGCTCGCCCAGCCGGCCGGGCGCCCGCGCCATCAGCAGGTTGCCGCCCACGTCCGGCACGATCCCGATGCGCACCTCGGGCATCGCCAGCCGGCTGCGCTCGGTGACGACGCGCTGACCCGCGTAGGCCGTGAGGCCGAGGCCGCCGCCCATCGACACCCCGTCCATGAAGCCGATGACCGGGATCGGGGAGTTCGCGATGAGGTGGTCGACGCGGTACTCGACGGCGAGGATCTCGCGGCCGCCCGGTCCCGAGAGCTGCTTGATGTCGCCGCCACCGCAGAAGCCGCGCTCGCCCGCGCCGTCGAGCAGGATCGCCGCGGAGCCGTCGCGCCACGCCGCCTCGAGAGCGGCGCCGATCAGCTCGAACATCTCGAGGTTGAGCGCGTTGATGGCGCGGGGCCTGTTGAGCGTGATGCGGGCGATGGCGCCCTCGCGGCGGTACAGCACCAGCGGTTCGGCCGGGGCCGCGGCTGCCGGGGAGGGCGCGGCCTCGGACCGTGATGCGGTTGCGGGACCGGCCTGCGTCGCTGCGGATTCGGCGGGCTGCGGGATCGGCGTCGCGTCGGTGCTCATGCCAGCACGCTATCACCGGCAGTGGCGCCTGCGGCTCGCGCGCTCCGCCCTACTCGCCCCTCTCGCCCTACTCGCCCCGCCTCACCTCACTCGCCCCTCTCGCCCCGCCAGGCCCGCGCTCGCCCGCCTCGCCCCGCTGGCCGCACCCCGTCCAGCCCCACACCGCCCCACTCGCCCCGCCGAGACCCTACGGTTTTCCCGAGCGCACACGATCTGTACGCGCATTTCATGTGCGTTCGGGAAGAACATGTCCGCTCGGCGGAGCGGGGCGGGACCCGGCGCCGTATGAGGTCGAAGCCGCAGGACCCGCCCCCCGCGAGGCTGATCCAGTTCGGCCGCGCGGCTACGGCGTCGGGTGGTACCCGTCGTAGCGCTGGAAGCCGCGGGCCGTGCGCAGCAGCACGAGCATGATGCCGGCGATCGCGATCCCGCCCAGCAGCGCCGGCGCCCACAGCGCCACGAGCGTCGCCAGCATCCCCGCCACGAGGTCGCCCACGCGCGGGCCTCCGGCCACCACCACGTAGAACAGCCCCTGCATGCGGCCGCGCACGTCGTCCGGCGCCGCGGACTGCAGGATCGTCGTGCGGAACACCGCGCTCACGTTGTCGGCGGCCCCGGCGCCCGCGAGCGCCAGCCCCGCCAGCACGATCGCCGGCACCAGCGGTGCGACCGGGGCCTCGGCTCCCTCCGCGGCCGCTGTCGCCAGCAGCACGACGCCGAAGAGCGCCGTGCAGATCCCGAACACCGCGATGGCGAGGGTCACCGCGCGCCCCTGCCGGCGCACCGCCCCCAGCGGCCCCGAGAAGAGCCCGCTGAGCAGGGCGCCCACCGCGAACGACGCGGTGAGGATGCCGACCGTCACCGGCCCGCCGCCCAGCACGAGCGCGCCGGCCGCCGGGAACACCGCGCGCGGGGTGCCGAGGATCATCGCGGTGAGATCCCAGACGAAGGTCGCGCGCACGTTCGGCGCGCGCCGCAGGAACCGCAGGCTCTCCACGACCGAGCCGAAGCCGAGGCTGCGGCGCTCGCCCTCCGGCGCGACGGGCGGCAGGCTGAGGATCCCGAGGAAGGCCGCCGTGAACAGCATCGCGTCGACGAGGTACGTCCACGGGAACCCCACCGTCGCCACCAGCACGCCCGCGACCGCAGGGCCGACCGTCACCGCGAGTCCCATGGTGATGCCGCTCAGCGCGGCGGCGGCCGGCAGCAGCTGCGCGGGCAGCAGGCGGGGCAGGATCGCGCCCTGCGTCGCCCCCTTGATCGTCGCCGAGGCGGCGTTCAGCGCGGCGAGCGCGTAATAGGGCCAGGTGGCCTCCACGCCCAGGAACGCGATGAGCGTCAGGGTGCCGATGCTGCACCAGCCCGCCACCGCTGTGACGAGGGCGACCATGCGCCGGTCGAAGGCATCGGCGAGCGCACCGCCCACGAAGCCGGCCAGGATCATCGGGCCGAGCGCCCACAGCGCCAGCAGCGATACCGCGAAGGTCGAGTGCGTGATGTCGTAGATGTGCAGGCCCACCGCGACGACCGTGATCTGCGCGCCGATCTGCGAGATCGAGCTGCCGATCCAGAGGCGCGCGAACGCCGGGCTGGCGCGGAGCGGGGTGAGGTCGACGAACAGGGAGCGCAGATCGCGCTTCCGCTTCGCGGGTGCGGGATCGGGATCGGGATCGGGCTCGGGATCGTCGCCGGAAGGCTCGTCGGGGGCGGTGCTCACCGACCCAGCTTAGGGCTCTCGCGGCGGTGCGAACCCGCTGCGGCGGTCTCGCCGGCGCCGGCGTTTCAGGAGCAGCTCAGAGACGGGGACCTCCGCACTCCTGGTAGGTTTCCCGGCATGACCTATGCAATCGTCCACAAACCGCTCAAGAACCACGTCGTCGCGGTCCTGCTGAGCTTCTTCCTCGGCGGTCTCGGCGTCGATCGCTTCTACCTCGGGCACGTGGGCCTCGGCATCGCGAAGCTGCTCTGCGGCTGGCTCACCCTGGGCATCTGGCCGCTCATCGACTTCATCCTCGTCTGCCTGCGCAAGGTCGACGACTCGAACTTCATCTGGTCGGACCGGGTGCCGGTCATCGTGCCCGCACCGCAGTACGGCGTCCCGATGGGGTGACCGCCGGGCAGAGGCTCCGCGCTTCGAACGCCGAAGCCTCGAGGATCGGACGC
>JASGDX010000122.1:0-2519 GCA_047606985.1 Leucobacter sp.
CGAGTCGAGCGCGCGATGTTCCTGCTGCGCGACACCGAGCGTACCATCACCGGCATCTGCTTCGATGTCGGGTTCGGCAGCGTGGGCACCTTCAGCCGCACCTTCAAGAGCATCGTCGGGCAGTCGCCGAGCGCCTACCGAGCTCAGAACGCCCGGGTCATCACTCCGCATTGCGTGCAACTCGCGACCACGCGCCCATCCGGCCCCGCCGCGGCACCGAACTCAGCACGTTCGGATAAGCCGCCGCGGGAGACCGATGCCTACGCTGGAATCATCTCGATAGACAGGAGACCTGAACCAAGATGATCACCGCGATGAACGTCGTCACCGTATACGTCCTCGACAAGGAGGAGGCACTCGACTTCTACGTCGACAAGCTCGGCCTGGAGAAGGGCAACGACGTGCAGCAGGGCGACTACCGCTGGCTCACCGTGCGCGTTCCCAGCCAGGCCGGGCCCGAGATCATGCTCGAGACCCCTGGCGCGCCGATCCACGACCCCGCGACCGCCGAGCAGATCCGCGAGCTGATCGCCAAGGGAGCGCTCGGCAGCGGGCTCGTGCTCCTCACCGACGACGTGCAGGCCGCTTACGACGCACTGCTCGAGAAGGGCGTCACCGACTTCACGCAGGAGCCCACCGAGCACTTCTACGGCATCGACATGGGGGTGCGAGACCCGTCCGGCAACGCGATCCGCATCCAGCAGCAGGGCGCCTGGTCCTAGGTCTGCTCCAGCCGCGATGGGGTCGATCACGGCGCCAATGACCGAGAAACGCCGAACGCGGCCACTCGGACGGCCACCAGCGCAGGGGCTCAGCACTTCTTCCAGCGCTTCAACACGAAACAGCCCCTGACTTGAGATGTAAAATCCCAGGTCAGGGGCCATTTCATTCGCGTGCGCGAGGGGGGACTTGAACCCCCACGCCCTAATACGGGCACTAGCACCTCAAGCTAGCGCGTCTGCCAATTCCGCCACCCGCGCGAATGATCCGGTCTGTCATCGGCCGAACAGAGAATAACTTAGCATGGATCCCGGCGCCGCACGAATCCGCCCGGAATCGCCGGGCGCGTCGCAGGATGCCCGCCCGAACCGCCCTATCCCCGCCGTCCGATCGCCGCCCAGATCGCGCCCGTCGCCCGTGCGAGATCGGCGGGCGCCAGCTCGATGTCGAAGCCGCGACGCCCTCCCGAGACGAGCACCGTCTCGTGCTCCCCGGCCGATGCATCCAGCACGGTGCGCAGCCTCGTGCGCTGTCCGATGGGGCTGATGCCGCCCACTACGTACCCGGTCCTGCGCTCCGCGAGAGCGGGATCCGCCATCGTCGCCCGCTTCCCTCCGACCGCGGCGGCCAGCGCCTTGAGGTCCAGTGTGCCCGAGACCGGGACGATGCCGACGACGAGCGCACCGTCGACCTCGGCGAGCAGCGTCTTGAACACGCGCTCCGGCGCCACGCCCAGAGCTGCGGCGGCCTCTCCCCCGAAGCCGTTCACCGCCGGATCGTGCTCGTACGTGCGCACCGCGAACGGGATCCCGAGCCTCACCAGCGCGACGGTCGCGGGCGTCGCCCCCTCGCCGCTCTGCTTCATCCTCGCCACGGGTCTCAGTCTAGGAAGCCATCGCGCCCGGTTCCGACTCCGCTGCGCTCCGCTCGACCGACGGCGCGGCTACGGCCGCAGCCGCCTGCGCAGCAGGTCGATGCGCTTCTGCAGCTGGGTCACCGAGGACTGGGCGACCGGCGGGCCGCCGCACACGCGCCGCAGTTCGCTGTGGATGTCCTTGTGCGGCTCCCCCGATACCTTCGAGTACATGCCGACGAGCGAATTGAGCAGCTTGCGCTGCTCCCCGAGCGTGCGGTGCAGCGCTTCGGGAGCCTCGGCCCGCTCCGGCGCGTGCTCGAGGATCCCCTGTCTGGTCGCCGAGCGCCGCGCCTGCCGCGCCTGCCGCTGCTGCAGCACGGCTCTCACCTCGTGCGGCTCGAGCAGCCCGGGGAACCCGAGGAAGTCGAGCTCCTCCTCGCTCTCCACCTCGGCGTACCCGCCGAACTCGGCGCCGTCGAACAGGGCCCGGTCGAAGTGCGCGTCGGAGCCGAGCGCCTGATACTTGAACTCCGCCTCCTCGAGCTCGTTCGAGGCCCTGTCCTCGCGCTCGGCCTCTGCCATGAGCGCCGCCTCGGCGTCCCACATCTCCTCCGCGCCCTTCGGCCCCTCGAGCACGTGGTTGCGCTCCTTCTCGAGCTCCGCCGCGAGCTGCATGAGGGCGGGGACGTTCGGGATGAACACCGAGGCGACCTCGCCGCGGCGGCGGGATCGCACGAAGCGCCCGATCGCCTGCGCGAAGAAGAGGGGCGTCGACGAGCTGGTGGCGTACACGCCGACGGCGAGCCGGGGCACGTCCACGCCCTCCGACACCATGCGCACTGCGACCATCCACCGCAGCGTCTTCTTCGCGCCCATCGAGAACTCGTCGATCTGCTCGGAGGCGGTGCTGTCGTCGGAGAGGATCAGCGCGACCTCCTCCCCC
>JASGDX010000123.1:0-13866 GCA_047606985.1 Leucobacter sp.
CCTCGCGCTCACGGCCGCGATCTGGCACAACCACCACACCAGGCAACCGGTACTCCGGTCACTGACCGCGTACGACCACTGAACCCCAGGAATCAATCATCTAGGCGGGAGCGCATCCGCAGCGGGGCCGTCCCCCTCCACGGTTAGTGGAAGGGGGACGGCCCCGCCGTGCTGCGCGGGCGGTCCGGCCGTTCGATAGAGTCTGACGGAGGAGGTGCTGCGGAGTGGAACTGCCAGGAAGCGGGCGCAAGGCGGCCGAGACGCTGCAGGCGCTGCAGCACAACATCGCCTCGGGCCTGTGGCCGGTGAACTCGCGGATCCCTCGCGAACCCGAGCTGATGGAGCTGCTGGGAGTCGGCAAGTCGACCGTGCGCGAGGCGGTGCGCTCGCTCGCCTCGATGGGCATGCTCGAGCCCATCAAGGGCGTCGGCACCTTCGTGCGATCGCGCACCCCCGTCAACTCCGTGGTGAGCCGGTTCGTCTCCGCCTATCCGCTCGAGGAGATCCTCGGCTCCCGCAGAGCGCTCGAGGTCGAGGCGGCGCGGCTCGCCGCCGCCAACCGCACCGAGCAGCAGCTCGAGCAGCTGCGCCGGGCGCACGAGCGCGACCTCGACGGGCGCTCCGAGAGCGGCATCGAGTTCGGGGCGAGCCCCGCCACCTTCCACCAGCTCATCTTCGAGGCCTCCGGCAACAGCCTCATGACCGGCCTCTACGCCGCGCTGCTCGTGCCGGTGCGCGGCGCGGGATCGGCCGGCAGATTCGGTGCGGGATCGCGCGCCGATCTGCGGCACCGCGACCACGGGGAGATCCTCGGCGCGATCGAGGATCAGGACGCCGCGCGCGCCGGATTGATCATGGGGCTGCATGCCGACCGCGACCTGGTGCCGGACGCCGGAGCCGGATCTTCGCCGGCGGGCGCTGCGGATCCCGCAGCCGGGGCGGATCCCGGGATCGCCGGGATCGCCGGGACCGCCGGGGATTCCGTGCCCGCTGCAGATTCCGCACCCGATCTCTCCTCGGTCGCCGCCGAATCGGACGCCTGAGTGAGCGGAGTCCTGGCCGCGGGTTGAGCGAGTGAGGAACGAGCGGGCGCCGTGCCGAGCGAGGAACGCAGCGACGAGTCGAAGCATCGAGACCGGCTCCCCGCTCGACCGGGCGCGATCCCGACCCCGCTCTCAGCCCCGCCCCTACTGCGAGAGCAGCGCCTGGATGCGGCGCACGCCCTCGACGAGCGCCTCGTCGCCCAGCGCGTAGCTGAAGCGCAGGTAGCCGCTCGGGCCGAAGGCCTCGCCGGGCACTGCCGCGACCTCGGCCTCGGAGAGGATCAGGTCGGCCAGCTCGAGCGAGGTGGTCGGCGTGACGCCGCGGTAGGTCTTGCCGAGCGCGCCGGTGACGTCGACGTACGCGTAGAACGCGCCCTCGGGCGTCGGGCAGTGGAAGCCGGGCACCCGGTTCAGCTCGTCGACGATGAGCTTGCGACGGCGGTCGAAGGCGAGCCGCATCTCCTCGATGGGCTCCTGCGGGCCGTTCAGCGCCGCGACGGCCGCGCGCTGCGCGATGTTGTTGACGTTCGAGCAGAGGTGCGACTGCAGGTTGGCGGCGCCCTTCATCACGTCGGCCGGGCCGAGCATCCAGCCCAGGCGCCAGCCCGTCATCGCGTAGGTCTTGGCGACGCCGTTGACGAGGATCGCGCGCTCCTGCAGCGCGGGCACGGCCTCGACGATCGAGACGGCGCGCACGCCGTCGTAGACCAGGTTCTGGTAGATCTCGTCGGCGACGACCCACAGCCCGTTGGCCTCGGCCCACTCGCCGATCGCCCGCGTCTCCTCGGGGGAGTAGACGGCGCCGGTCGGGTTCGAGGGGGAGACGAACAGCAGCACCTTGGTCTTCTCGGTGCGGGCGGCCTCGAGCTGCTCGACCGTCACCTTGTAGCCCTGCTCGGAACCGGCGAACACCTCGACGGGCACGCCGTCGGCGAGCTGGATCGCCTCGGGGTAGGTGGTCCAGTACGGCGCGGGCACGATGACCTCGTCGCCAGGATCGAGCAGCACCTGGAACGACTGGTAGACGGCCTGCTTGCCGCCGTTGGTGACGATCACCTGGGAGGCGGGGATCTCCCAGCCGGAGTCGCGCGCGGTCTTCGCCGCGATGGCCTCGCGCAGCTCGGGCAGGCCCGTGGCGGCCGTGTAGCGGAAATTCTTCGGTTCGTCGAGGGCGGCGCGGGCCGCGTCGACGATGTGCGCCGGCGTGGCGAAGTCGGGCTCGCCCGCGGCGTAGCTGATGACGGGCCGGCCCTCGGCCTGGAGCGCCTTCGCCTTGGCGTCGACCTTGAGGGTCGCGGACTCGGCGATGGCGGCGATCTTCTTCGAAAGACGGGAGATGTTGGTCACCCCTCGATCCTATCGGCTGCGCCGCTCGGGCACGCCTGGAAATCGGCCGCGCGAGGGCGGTCCGCGGCCTGCCCGGCCCGATCCCCGGTTCGACTTTCCGATCGGGATCGCGTAAAGTGGTCCGAGGTGATTGACTTTCACCAAAATTTTCCATGCCCATGAACGGCACGGCGGTGAAGGTCTCAAAGTCCCATAGGGCGGTGGCGCAATTGGTAGCGCAGCGGTCTCCAAAACCGCAGGTTGCAGGTTCGAGTCCTGTCCGCCCTGCCAATCCCGCACGGTGCGAAAGCGCCGGGCGGGTGAATTGAAAGGACGTGCGAGTGAGCAGCAGCGAAGTCGAGGAGGGCGGTGGCCTGGTCGAGCGCGCCAAAGCCGACCGCGCCGCGAAGCGCAACTGGTTCAGCCGCATCATCCTCTTCGTGCAGCAGGTGATCGCCGAGCTCAAGAAGGTCGTCACCCCGACCCGCAAGGAGCTGATCAACTACACGCTCGTCGTGATCGCCTTCGTGCTGATCATGATGGGGCTCGTGTGGGTGCTCGACCAGGCGTTCGGCTGGGTCACCGTCTTCATCTTCGGAACGCCGCTCGGCTGACCCGCGCCGGCCCGATCCCGAACCCCGAGCAAGGAAAGCAAGAACAGATGACCAGCGAGAACAGCAACACTCCCGAGGCCGAACTCGAGTCGGCGCTCGACGCGCTGGTGCAGTCGGTCGATCCGGTCGCCGACGCCGCCGTGGAGGACGCGCTCGAGATCGACGACGCCGAAGAGGCCGCCGCCGCAGCCAGCGCGATCGTCGAGGAGGAGGCCGAGGCTGAGGAGGCCGGGGAAGAGTCCGCCGAGGATCCTTACAAGGCTTTTAAGAAGGATCTGCGCCGCCGCCCGGGCAAATGGTTCGTGATCCACACCTACGCCGGCTACGAGCGCAAGGTGAAGTCGAACCTGTGGAACCGTCGCGAGACGATGGGCGCTGTCGACGACATCTACGAGATCCAGGTCCCCATGGAAGAGGTCATGGAGGTCAAGAACGGCCAGCGCAAGATGGTGACGCGCGTGCGCATCCCCGGCTACGTGCTGGTGCGCATGAACCTCACCGAGCACACCTGGTCGGTCGTGCGCCACACGCCGGGTGTCACCGGCTTCGTGGGCAACGCCAACAACCCGGTGCCGCTGCGCATCAACGAGGCCTTCGAGATGCTGAAGAGCACCGTCGAGCTCGAGCCCTCGGCCACCGCCAAGGGCAAGGCCGCGGCCAACGCCGCCGCGCAGGGCAACGTCGAGATCGACTTCGAGGTCGGCGAGACCATCACCATCAAGTCGGGCTCCTTCGAGGGCCTGCCAGGCACGATCAGCGAGATCAACGCCGCCGCGGGCAAGCTCACCGTGCTGGTGTCGCTCTTCGAGCGTGAGACCCCGGTCGAACTCAGCTTCGACCAGGTCACCAAGATGTTCTGAGCGACCCCGCTCCGGGGCCCCGCCGCGCTGTTCGCGCTGCGGGGCCTTTCGCGTCTCCGCCGGTTTCTCGGGGCCTGGGTGCGTGCGCTTGTGCGTTCCCCGCCCTAGCCCAGCTCCGCCCCGCCCCAGCATCCCCTCAGTTGTACCGAGGGCCGCGAGGGTGAGCCCGGCGGCGGCCCTCGGGCAGCGCGCGGGCGGTAGGGTCCGGCTCGCGCGGGCGGCAGGGTCCGGCGCAGGCGCGCGGGATCTGCGGAAGTCGTGTAAACTTATGTGGTTTGCGTCTGCAATCGCCTGGGCGTGCCCGAGAGTACAGACGCGAACGGCACCGCATCCGGAACGGCCGGTATCGCGGGAGAGGCCGATCGGCCCCTCGACGGCGTCGAGGATCGATCGGGTTCGAATGGAAAGGAAACACTCATGGCAAAGGCCAAGAAGGTTACCGGTCTGATCAAGCTTCAGATCGCAGCCGGCGCCGCCAACCCCGCACCCCCGGTGGGTCCTGCGCTGGGTCAGCACGGCGTCAACATCATGGAGTTCTGCAAGGCCTACAACGCGGCCACGGAATCCCAGCGCGGCAACATCATCCCCGTCGAGATCACGGTGTACGAGGATCGCTCGTTCGACTTCGTGCTCAAGACCCCGCCGGCGGCCGAGCTGCTGAAGAAGGCGGCGGGCGTGCAGAAGGGCTCCGGCACTCCGCACACCGTCAAGGTCGCGAAGGTGACCGCCGAGCAGGTGCGCCAGATCGCCGAGCAGAAGCAGGCCGATCTCAACGCGAACGACATCGACGCCGCTTCGAAGATCATCGCTGGCACCGCCCGTTCCATGGGCATCACGGTCGAGGGCTAAGGGGCAACGAACATGGCACAGAAGTCGAAGGCGTACCGCGCCGCTGCCGAGAAGATCCAGGCAGGCAAGTTCTACACTCCCGCCGAGGCCGTGGCCCTGGCGAAGGAGACCGGTTCCACCAAGACCGACGCGACCGTCGAGGTCGCCGTCAAGCTCGGCGTGGACCCCCGCAAGGCCGACCAGATGGTGCGCGGCACCGTGAGCCTCCCGCACGGCACCGGCAAGACCGCGCGCGTCATCGTGTTCGCGGTGGGCGCTGCCGCCGAGGCCGCCATCGCCGCGGGCGCCGACGAGGTCGGCGGCGACGAGCTGATCGAGAAGGTGGCCGCCGGCTACACCGATTTCGATTCGGCCGTCTCGACCCCCGAGCTCATGGGCAAGGTCGGTCGTCTGGGCAAGGTGCTCGGCCCCCGCGGCCTCATGCCCAACCCCAAGACGGGCACCGTGACCCCGGACCCGGCCAAGGCCGTGACCGAGATCAAGGGCGGCAAGATCGAGTTCCGCGTCGACAAGCACGCCAACGTGCACTTCATCGTCGGCAAGGCCTCGTTCTCGGCCGAGCAGCTCACCGACAACCTGAACTCGGTGCTCGACGAGATCTCGCGTCTGAAGCCGTCCTCGGCCAAGGGCAAGTACGTGCAGAAGGGCGCCGTCTCGACGACCTTCGGCCCGGGCATCCCGCTCGACGTCAGCGGTCTCTGAATTCATCGTCGAGCCGACTGCGGTCGGCTCCGACTGTCGCCTCCGGCGGCGAAGAGCCCGGATCCCGAGGCGGGGTCGCACCCGTCGAACGCCCCCTCCGCGCGAGCGGAGGGGGCGTTCGTGCTTTAGGCTATGGGGTATGTCTGCGTGTGGGGAGCGTCTCGAGGTGCGGTGCTATGCCTAGCGCCGCCTCAGTGTCCCCTCCGCGTATCTCAGGTTTCAGCTATGTAAGACCCCTGGGCTCGGGCGGCTTCGCCCAGGTCTACCAGTACGAGCAGGACATGCCGCGCCGTGTGGTCGCGGTGAAGGTGCTCGGCGAGGATTTCGCGGTGGCGAGCGACCGCTCCGCGTTCGAGGCCGAGGCCGACGCCATGGCCCGGCTGTCGAGCCATCCCTCGATCGTCTCGATCTTCGCCGCGAGCGTGTCCAGCGACGGGCGCCCCTACATCGCGATGGAGTACTGCCCCGAGTCGTTCCGCAGCCGGGCGAAGGGCGCTCCCGCGCCGCTCGAGCAGGTGCTCGACGCGGGCGTGCGGCTGGCCGGGGCGCTCGAGACCGCCCATCAGTCGGGGGTGCTGCACCGCGACATCAAGCCGTCGAACGTGCTGCTCGCCACGACGGGGCGGCCGGTGCTCGCCGACTTCGGCATCGTGTCGCTGCGGGGGCAGATGCGGGGCGAGGGCACGAGCCAGGCGATGTCGATCCCGTGGGCGGCACCCGAGGTGGTGTCGGGCCGGACGACGGGCACGACCGCGAGCGAGATCTGGTCGCTGGGCGCCACGCTCTACACCTTCGCCGCGGGCCGCGCGCCCTTCGCCAGCGTCGACGGGAAGCGGCAGACGCCCGAGAAGCTGAAGGAGCGGATCGTGCGGGCCGCCTACACTCCGGTGCCCGGCGCGCGGGGGTACGAGCCCTTCGACGCGGTGATCGCCCGCGCCCTCGCGAAGCAGCCGGAGCAGCGCTTCTCGTCGATGCGCGAGTTCGGCCTGGCGCTGCAGCAGCTCCAGGCGAACTACCGCTTCAACGTCACGCCGCTCGACGTCATCGAGTCGGCCTGGGTGACGCCGCCCCCCCCGACCGCGGGCGGGCGGGGGCCGACGATCTCGACCGTGCAGGCGTCGAGCCGCGCGCAGCGGCGTGCCGAGCTGGAGCGGCGGCGCGAGCGCACGGCCGAGCCGCGCCGCTCGCGGCCGGTGCTGAGGCCCGTACTCATCGGAGCCGGGTCGGCCGTCGTCGTGCTGGGCATCGCCGCGGCGGTCTTCGCGCTCTCGGGGGGCCTGTGATGTCCTGGCAGGGCCGCGCGCAACGACGAGGCGCGCCCTCGCGATCGGGGCAGGGCCGTCGATCCCGAGTGGTCACGTGGATCGCCTGCGGCGTCTCGCTCGCTCTGATCGGCACGATCGCGGTGATCGCCGCGGGGTACGACGCCCGCGAGACGCCTCGCGAGGATCCGTCGGTGTGGGCTGTGCGCAGTGCGGGGCAGTACGCGCGGGTGAACACGCTCACCGCGGAGATCGACACGGTGCGCAGCGTCGAGGATCCCAGCGGTCTGCTGCAGTCGGGCGCGCACAGCGTCGTGCTGAGCCACGGCAACGGCCGGGCGTGGAACATCGATCCGATGCTGCCCCGCGACCTCGTCGACGATGCGGCAACGGCCGGCGCTGCAACGGCCGATACGGCGGAGGCCGATACGGCGGCCGGCACCGCGGCCGACGACACCGCAACCGCGCAGCGCCTGCCGGACGGCACCCGCGACGCCGTCGTCGCCGACGACGCGGTGCTGCTGCGCACGGAGGATGGCGAGGCCTACCTGAGCCGCTTCGCCGACTCCGGGGACGGCGCGCCGTCGCGCCTCGGCGACCCGGTGCTGCTCGATCCCTTCGCCGACGAGCGGGCGGGCGGCCAGGGCGATGACGAGGACGAGCCGAAGCGGTTCGTCGCGACCGCGGCGGCCATCGACGACGACGGGACGGTGGCGCTGTTCTCGGCGGCCGATCACGAGGTGCGGTGGTACTCGGTCGAGCGTGGGGAGTTCACCGGCGTCGACCGGGTGCCGGATGACATCTCCGCGGAGGACGCCCAGCTGGCGATCGTGGCGGGGAGGTGGGCGATCCTCGAGCCGGATCCGGCACGGCTGTGGCGCGAGGGATCCGACGGCCCGGTGCGGATCGACGCATCGGGCGACCCGCGGCTGCAGGCTTCGAGCGTCGCCTCCGCGGGCGATGCGGTGCTGGTGGCCGACTCGGCCGGGCTCTGGAGCCTGGGCGACGGCGAGGCCTCCCGGATCGCGGAGGCCGACGGGATCGCGGCGCAGCCGATCGCGCTCGGCGCCGAGCGGTACGCGGCGTGGCTCGGACAGGCCGGCGCGGTGCTGTGGGCGGACGGTGAGACGCGGCAGCTGCAGCTCGACGACAGCGTGGACATGCCCGGCGATCCCGAACCCGTGATCAGGAGCAGCGCCACGAGCGCGCTGCTCTCCGAGGTGAAGACGGGCATGCTGTGGACGGTGCCCGACGGCAAGCTGATCCCGGTGGAGCAGTGGTCGCTCGCAGACCCCCCGAAGGATCGCAACGGCACGGTCGTCGTCGCCGACGTCACCGAGCAGGAGCCCCCGGTCGCGGTCGACGACTCGTTCGGAGTGCGCGCGGGGGAGCCCGCGATCCTGCCCGTGCTGCTCAACGACTTCGACCCGAATCGCAAGGACGTGCTCACGATCGTGCCCGAGGGGCTGGGGGACGGGCTGGATCCGGAGTTCGGCGCGGTGTCGATGCTGCCCGATGGGCAGTCGCTCGTGATCCGGCCGGCGGCCGATGCCGCCGGTTCGATGAGATTCGGCTACCGCATCACCGACGGCGTGAACGTCTCGGAGGTCGCGACGGTGACGCTGACCGTTGCCGATCCCGGCGAGAACTCGGCCCCGCAGTGGTGCCCGGTCGACGGCTGCAGGCGCGATTGGCCGAGCCCCGAGCTGGTTCCTGGCGGCACGCTCGTGCTGCCCGTGCTGGAGGGGTGGGTCGATCCGCAGGGCGATCCGATGATGCTCGAGTCGGCGACCCCTGCGAACCCCGACGATCCGGTGCGCGCTCTGGTCACCGCCGACGGCCGCCTGGCGCTGCGCCACGCCGACCCGAACGCGCCGGAGGGCGAGATCGCGGTGCGGGTGCGGGTGGCCGACGGCCGGGGCGAGGCGACCGAGCGCGAGCTCGTCGTGCAGGTGCGCGGCAGCGCGAAGGCCGAGCTGAGCCCGATCGCGGCGACCGCGCAGGTCGGAGAGACGAGTTCGGTGCGGCCCCTCGGCCGCATCGTGGGCGGCTCGGGATCGTACGCGCTCGTCGACGCGACCGTGCAGAGCGGCGAAGCCGATGTGGCGGCGAACGTCAACGCCGGCGCCGTCGAGGTGACGGCGGAGCAGCCCGGCGTGGCCGTGATCGCGATCACGGCCAGGGATCTCGGCACCGATGCCGAGATCGACGGGGTCATGCGGGTCACGGCGGTCGAGGAGAGGCCGAAGCTGGCGCTCCCGCCGATGCGGGCGTTCGTGCGGCCGCTGGCCGACACCACCGTCGACGTGCTCGACGCCGTGTCGGGCGCCGACGGCCGCGAACTCGTGTTGCGCGGCGCGAAGACCGTGGACGGAGAGTTGCGCGCCGACGTGATCGAGCACGCCCAGGTGCGCGTCTCGGGGAGCACCCCCGACGGTGGGGCCGGACGCATCGGATCGGTCGACGTGACGGTCGCCGAGGGCTCCGATACGGCGGTCGGCCGGCTGACGGTGTTCCAGGTGCCGGAGTCGGGCGAGGCCGGGGCGATCGCGGTGGCCGACAGCATCACGGTGCGCGCGGGATCGATCGCCGACATCCCGGTGCTCGACAACGACGTCTCCCCTCCCGGTCAGCGCCTCGTGCTGCACCCGGAGATCAGCGGCTCGGGCGAGAAGGGCGAGCTGGCGTTCGCCTCGGGCAACACCCTGCGCTACCTCGCACCGGAGCAGCCGGGCACCTACACGCTCAGCTACACGACCTACGGGGCGAGCACGCCCGAGGTGAGCGATGTCGGCCATGTGCGGGTGACCGTGCTGCCGCGCGACGGCAACCGCGACCCGCAGCCGCGCGCGCTCACCGTGCGGCTCGCGCCCGGAGAGAAGGTCACGGCGCAGGTGCCGCTGTCGGGCGTCGACCCCGACGGCGATCGCGTGCGGCTGCTGGGCGTCGGCGCGTCCGACGACGCCCAGCTCTCCGCCACGCTGGCGCCGCGCAGCTCAGCGATCCTGGTGGAGGCCTCGGATTCGGTGGAGCCGGGCACCCGGTCGCTCTCCTACTCCGTGCGCGACGAGTTCGGCGGGGAGGCCCAGGGGCGTGTGCGGGTGATCGTCACCGAGGCCGATCCCGCTGCCGACGCGCCGATCACCTACAGCGACTACGTCCGCCTCGTGCAGGGGGCCGCGGATCCGGCGGTGGTGCAGCCGCTCGACAACGACATCGACCCGGCCGGAGGCCGGCTGCAGATCACCGAGGTGGTGCCGAACGTGGCGGGCGGCCCGGATTCTGAGCGGTATCAGAAGCTCGCCGATCGGCTCGACCTCTCCGAGCTGAAGCGGGGCCGCGTGACGGTGAAGGGCAGCGACGAGCTCGGCACCGTCTCGTACCGCTACACGGTGCGCTCTCCCGAGAGCAAGAGCACCGCCGACGGGCTCATCGTGGTGCAGGTCTCGGCCAGGGTCGGCCAGCAGGCTCCGACCGTGCGCGACACCGTGCTGTCCGCTCGGGATCGCACCGAGCTCGAGCGGGGCGGCGTCGACGTGATCACCGACCGCGTGTTCTGGAACGCCGGCGACGTGCAGTCGCTGCAGCTCTCCGTCTGGGGGAGGGCGGCGGATCGCTTCACCGCGACGGGCAACCGCATCTCGGGGCAGTACCGCGCCGAGGGCGATCTGGTGCCCTTCCGCCTGGCAGGCAAGGATCTCACGGGTGCCGAGGTCGAGAGCTTCGGCTTCCTCGTGATCCCGCCGCTCGACGAGCTGCGCCTCACGCTGCAGCCCGGCCTCGCGCCGCTGCAGGTCGACGAGGGCGAGACGGTCGACGCCGCGCTCGCCGATCTCGTCGACCTGGGTCCGGGCGACGAGGCGGAGTTCAAGCTGGGGGCCTTCTCGACCCAGCGCGGTCAGGCCGGCTGCGAGGCCACCGGGCCGACGACGCTCAGGTACAGCGCGGGCAGGGAGGGCCCGTGGGCCGACAGCTGCCTGATCTCCGTGAAGCTGACCGAGCAGAAGGTATGGACGCAGTTGCCCGTGCCGGTCCAGATCGTTCCCGACGAGCCCGTGGTGATGCTCGAGCCTCTTACTCGCACGGTCGCGCCGGGCGCCTCCGAGACGATCGACCTGCGCGACATGGTGCGCTGGGAGGGAGGCCGCGAGGGCGAAACGGCCTCGCTCGTCTTCCAGTCGAGCGGAGGAGGAAGCGGCTTCGAGGTGAGCCAGGGAGGCGCGCAGGTGACCGTGCGAGCGCGCGCCGACGCCGTTCCGGGATCGCAGGACGTGCTGTCCGTCAGCGTCTCCGGCGCGGGCGAGAGCTCGGCCCCGCTCACGCTGCGCGTGGGGGAGGCGGCGAAGGACTCGCCGAGGGGCGCGACCGTGCAACTGGGCTGCGTGGTCGGATCGACCTGCCAGGCGCAGCTGATCGGTGCGCCCGGCGAGTACGACCCGTTCGCGGGGAAGAGCGGCGGCGGGCTGAAGCTCGAGTCGATCGACGCGAACGGCTGCGCATACGGCTCCCTGCAGCTGGCGGGCAACGGCGTGAGCGTCTCCTGGCCGCAGGGCGCGAAGGGGCCGGGCGGCAAGTGCACGGCGACCTTCACGGTGCGCGACGCGCAGAACCGCACAGGCTCGGGCACGATCGAGCTCGACGCGCAGGGCGTGCCGCGCGCGCCGGTGGGCATCACCCCGACCAGCGCCGACAGCAGCAGCGTCACGCTCTCGGTGGCGCTCAGCGCCGAGGCCTCCTACCCGGCCGTGTCCGGCGTCGAGCTCCTGACGGGCGGCGCCGCTGTCGGCAGCTGCTCGCTGGCGGGCAGCCAGGCCAGCTGCACCGTCACCGGACTGCGCCCGGGCGAGAAGAGGACCTACACGGCTCGCGCGGTCAACCGGGCCGGAGTCTCCGACCCGGTCGCGAACGGGGCGCAGACCTGGGCCTATGCGCCGCCCGAGTCGCCGTCGATCAGCGCGGATACGGTGACCTGGCCGGAGAACACCGACTCGGGCAAGGGGCGCGTCAAGGTGACGATCGGATCGACCAAGGCACCCGTGATGGAGCTGTCGGTCAACGGGACGAAGGAGCCGGCCTCCGCCGGCTCCTTCACCCGCGAGTTCACCGCGGGGGAGCGGATCTCCTTCAGCGTGATCGCGGCGGACAGCGCCGATATGATCCCGCCGGGCTACACGGGGTCGGACGGCGGTCGCGGCGCAGCCAAGACGGCGACGGTCACCCCCATCGGCGCGCCCACCACAGGCACGGTGTCGCTCAGCCTCGGCGGAGCCGACCGCACCGATTGGACGCTCACGGCCTCGGGCTTCGACACCGGTGGGGGAGACAGCCCGACCTATCACTACTCGATCGCGCCGACAAGCGGCGGTGGCGAGAGCCCCAGCGGTAACAGCTCGAGCAACGTCATCAGCGGTGCCGGACTGAAGAAATACAGGAATTACACGGCGGTGGTCTCGGCATCGAACTCCTACGGGCGGACGGGACAGGCCTCCGCATCGGATCGCACCGGCAGAAGACTTCCCGATCTGACCGGCACCTACACGGTTCCGACGACGCCGTCGTTCGACGGCGTGACTGCGAACTGGGCCGCCGGAGAGATCACGATCTCCGGACAGTCGGCCGACGGCGTCGTCGCCTGGGAGTCGGACCTCTCCGCATCGAACCCGAATCCCCGAGTGCGCCAGTGCCCTGCCGATAGCGATGGCGACGAGTCGAGCTGTTCCAACTGGACTCCGGTCACGCCGGTGTCCGGCAGCCTGATGCCGTTCACCCTCACCAAGAAGGGCGGCACGATCCCCCGCGCCAGCGGCGGCCTGGACCCGAGCCCCGAGACGATCGCGAGCTACTTCGTCGCGACCGGCCAGCCCGGCGGCACGATCACGTACACCGTGGGCGGCACCGACGGCACCGACGTCATCGTCAGCATCGTCAGCGGCGGGGCGAACGTGCGGGACCAGGTCACGTTCGCGGGGGTCGTCGAGGCCCCGCCCCCGTCCGAGACGCCCCCGATCACGACTCTGGGCGGCGCCGGACCCTGACCGGCGGCGATCCCGGACCCACCACCTCGCAGCGACACGAAGGACACGCAGATGACCCCCGAGCCCACGCTCCCCGTCGAATCGACCGGCCCCCTGACCGACGAGCGCGCCCGATGGGCGAGCGATGCGGTGCGCACCGTGGCCGATGCGATGGAGCGCGCCATCCAGGGCAAGCGCCGCGTGATCGAGCTGGTGCTCGCAACCGCGATCGCCGGCGGCCACGTGCTGCTCGAGGACGTGCCTGGCACGGGCAAGACGGCGCTCGCGCGTGCGCTCGCGAAGTCGATGCACGGCACGTCGTCGCGCATCCAGTTCACCCCCGACCTGCTGCCTGGCGACGTCACGGGCATCACGGTGTACGACCAGAAGCAGGGGGTCTTCGAGTTCCACGCCGGCCCGATCTTCGCCAACGTGGTGCTCGCAGACGAGATCAACCGCGCCAGTCCGAAGACGCAGTCGGCGCTGCTCGAGGTCATGGAGGAGCATCAGGTCACCGTCGACGGTCAGACCCACCGGGTGAACGAGCCCTTCCTCGTGATCGCGACGCAGAACCCGGTCGAGCAGGCGGGCACCTACCGGCTGCCGGAGGCGCAGCTCGACCGCTTCATGGTGAAGACCTCGATCGGCTACCCCGACGATGCGGCGATGATGCGCATCCTGCAGCAGATCTCGCTGACCCCCGAGGTGCCGACCGTCATGAACTCCGGCACCCTCACGCAGCTGCAGCGCTTCTCGCGCACCGTCTACGTCAGTCCGCTCATCGCCGAGTACGTGTCGCGCCTGGTCGAGGCGAGCCGACGCGCCGGCGAGGTCCGCCTCGGAGCGAGCGTGCGCGGGGCGCTGTCGCTGGTGCGCCTCGCCGCGGCCTGGGCGATGGTCTCGGGCCGGCCCTACGTCACGCCGGACGATGTTCGGGAGCTCGCGATCCCCGTGCTCGCGCACCGGCTGGTGCTCGAGCCGGAGGCCGAGTTCGACGGGGTCACCGCCGAGGCCGTGATCGGCCAGATCCTGATCGACACCCCGATCCCGCAGGAGAACGGCACCGCGTGAGCACGGAGAGCACCCGCAGCAGGCCGTTCCGCACGGGTACCCGCGGCGGTACCGGACGAGGCGCGCGCACCGGCCCGCGCCTCGGCGAGGCGCGCGCCTCGACGCGAGCGCTGGGCGCCGCGCAG
>JASGDX010000124.1:0-2634 GCA_047606985.1 Leucobacter sp.
CACCGTTGCTGCGGACCGATGCGACGGGATCCGTCCGCAGCAACGGTGAGCGCCGTCGTAATGGCGGGATCGGCGGCCCGGGTCGCCGATCCCCACAAGGTCGCCCGCGCCGGCCCGGTCACCTGTCATCGGCGCGGCAGCAGCAGACCGTCGAAGAACTCGCCGAGCCGCTCGGGAGCGTCGAGGGGCAGGATCGCCGACACGTAGTGATCGGGGCGCACCACGACCACGACGCCGTCGCGGGAGAGGCCGCGCAGCTCGAAGATGTCCTCATCGGGCTTGGCCGCGTAGATCTTCTCGTAGTCGGTGAGGCCGAAGGGGCCGGAGGCCGGCAGGAACAGCTTCGAGACCTTCGCGATGTCGACGGAGTGGTGGTGCTGCTGGTAGACCGCCTTGACGTCGAAGACGGCGTCGAGATCGGCGCCCTCGGGCGTGAATCGGCGCAGCGGGGACTCGTCGGCGGTCAGCAGCCACTCGGCCCAGCGGTCGAGCCGCTCGCCCGAGGCGTCCGCGAAGGCGTAGACGCGGAAGCGGCCGTCGGCGCGGTGGTGGTGGCCCAGGTGCACGTTCACGGCGTCGGCGACGCGGGTGGTCTTCACCGACTTGAAGCGCTTGCCGATCGGGAAGCCGGCGGCGAGCTCCTGGTTCGCCCCGTCGCTCGTCAGCATCGAGTCGGTGTACTGGGTCATGAAGCCGGCGGGGAACTCCGCGGTCTGCACGTAGAACTCCTCGACCTGCCCCGGCGAGTCGAACTCCTCGGGCTTCTTCGCCATGAGCGTCGACCACTCGTGATCGAAGTCGATGAGGTTCTTCGAGGTCACCCAGCGCTCGTCGGAGTAGGTCTTCAGCAGCGCCTCCGAGCTGCGGCCCTCGAGCACGTAGCCGAGCTTCCAGCCCAGGTTCCAGCCGTCCTGCATCGACACGTTCATGCCCTGGCCGGCCTTCGCGCTGTGCGTGTGGCAGGCGTCGCCCATGAGGAATACGCGCGGCTTGCCGTCGGGCGAGGTGGCGGCGTCGTCGAAGCGGTCCGTGAGGCGGTGCGCCACCTCGTAGACGCTGTGCCACGGCACGTCGCGCACGTCGAGGGTGTAGGGGTGCAGGATCGCGTTGGCCTGGGCGATGATCGCCTCGAGCGGGGTGACGCGCACCTTGCCGCCGTCGTTCTCGTCGGTCTCGCCGAGGTCGACGTAGATGCGGGCGAGGTGGTTGCCCTCGCGGGGGATGTGCAGGATGCTGCCGGCCTCGGAGTGGATGATGCACTTCTTGCGGAAGTCGGGGAAGTCGGTGACGGCGAGCACGTCCATGACGCCCCAGGCATGCATCGAGGTCGACCCCGAGAGGGAGCCCCCGATCGAGCGGCGCACCTGCGAACGGGCGCCATCGGCGCCGACGACGTACTTGGCGCGCACCACGACCTCCTCGCCTCGTCGCACGTCGGCTTCGACCGTGCCGATCCCCGCACCGCTGTAGCCGGAGACGCGGCGCAGGGTCACCTCGACGGGGTACTCTCCCTCGCCGGTCACCTCGAGGCCAACGAACTCGTAGCCGTAGTCGATGTCGCCGCGGGCGGGGGCGCGGCGGGCGTACTCCGCGAAGTAGTCGATGACGCGGGCCTGGTTGACGATGAGGTGGGGGAACTCGCTGATCCCCTCCGGGTCGTCGGGCGTGATGGAGCTGCGGACGATGTTCGCGGGATTCCCGGGATCGGGCGTCCAGAAGTCGGTCTCGGTGATCTGGTAGGCCTCCTGGATGATCTGCTGGGCGAAGCCGAAGGCCTGGAAGGTCTCGACGCTGCGCGCCTGGATGCCGTCGGCCTGACCCAGCACCAGACGGCCGTCGCGGCGCTCGACGACGCGCGTCACGACGTTCGGGAACTGCGCGAGCTGAGCCGCGGTGACGATGCCGGCGGGACCGGAACCCACGATCAGCACGTCGATCTCGCCGGGGAGCTCGTCGGGACGGTCGAGGCCGACGCCCTCTGCGGGAAGGACCCGCGGATCGGTCGAGACGTATCCGTGGTGATGGAACTGCACTGTTTCTCCTCACTGCGCCGTGGTGGATTCCACATTACAATGTTCTATAGTTGAACATGAAGTTTGAATATCGCACAATCAGGATAAACTGCGCAGCCCGATCGCACAACACCTTCTTCGTCCATCCATCAGAATGGTTCCTATGACCTCCACGAGCGACACCGCCACCGACTCAGGCGCCCAGACCGCGGGATCCCAGACCCTCTCCCGCGGCCTCCGCGCGCTCGAGCTGCTCGCCGAGGCCGAGCACCCGCTCTCCATCGCCGACCTGGCCGAGCAGCTCGGCGTGCACCGCTCGAACGCCTATCGCGTGCTGCGCACCCTCGAGCAGCACCGCTTCGTGACGCGGGATCAAGCCGGGCGCATCCGCCTCGGCCCCAAGCTCACCGTGCTCGCCCGCGGGGTCGCGCCCGCGCTCCACACCGCCGCGATGCCCGCCCTCACGGAACTCGCGTACGCGCTCGGCATGACCGCGTTCGTCGCGGTGCTCGACGTCGGCGACGTCGTGACCCTCGCCACGGTCGAACCCGCGAACGTCGCAGCCAGCGTCGCCCGCAACCCCGGCGTGCGCCACCCCGTCGACCGCGGCGCCCCCGCCCGC
>JASGDX010000125.1:0-11485 GCA_047606985.1 Leucobacter sp.
GATGAACAGACGATCCAGCGTGCTGCGGGGCGGAGCCAGGGCGGTGACCGGCCTGCTGGTCGTCGGGGCGTGCGGCGTCGCCGTCGCGCTGCTCGGCAGCGCCGAGCTGCCGAGCACGACCCGCGAGCCCCTCGCGATCACCGTCGACACCACCCAGAACGCCACGCGCAGCCTGGTGTGCGCCGGCTCCTTCGCCGAGCTCGGGGCCGATCCCGATCGCCCCAGCGCGGCCATCCCCGTCGGCGCTCCCACGGTCGCCGTCGCGGGCGAGGCCGCCGGCCGGGCCGAGCTGACGCGACCGGAGGGCGGGGACGGGCTGCCCGGAGTGTTCTCCGGACCGCTCGTCGATCCTCTCGCGGCTGCGCAGATCCAGTCGGTGCACACCGAGAAGCTCGAGGGCATGGCGGGGAGCGCCTGCGCCGAGCCGCTGAACGAGCAGTGGCTGCTGGGCGGTTCGACCTCCGCCGGCGTCTCGACCACGCTCAGCATCGGCAACCCCGGCTCCGTCCCCGCGACCGTGCAGATCTCGGTCTTCGATGAGAGCGGAGCGGTCGACCCGGTGCGCTCGAGCGGGCTGCTGGTGCCGGCCGGCACGCAGCAGACGGTGCCGCTGAGCGGCTTCGCCCCCGATCGGGGGCGCGTCGCCGTGCGCATTGAGAGCACCGGCGCGCCGGTCGTCGCGAGCCTGGGCGTCGGACAGGTCGAGGGCATCACGCCGTTCGCGGTGTCGTCGGTGACCCGCCAGTCGGCGCCGTCCGAGCGGCAGGTGCTGCCGGGCTTGGCGAACGAGAGCGATCGCAAGGACGGCCCGAGCGACGCGGGCGAGGGCGACGAGTTCCCCGTGGTCGTGCAGGTCTTCGCGCCCGGCGGGGAGAGCGGCACGGCGCGGCTGGCCGCGATCGACGGGGCGGGCAAGCGCGTCGATCTGGGCTCGATCGAGTTCGTCGCGAACGCGGTCGGGGAGGCGCGCGTCGCGAGTTGGCCGAAGGGTGCGAACGCGCTGATCGTCGAGGCCGACGCCCCGGTGCTGGCCGCTGCGCTCGGCTCGGCGACCGAGGACGACGCGCACGACTACGAGTGGTTCGCCCCGGCCCCCGAGATCGCGTCGGCGACGCCGGTCGCGGTGCCGATGGTGACTGGCGGGCAGCTGATCGTGGCGAACCCTGGGACGAAGGACGCCGAAGTGACCATCGCCAGCGCCGACGGCAGCGGCAAGCCGAGCAAGACGACCGTTCCGGCCGGCGCCGCGGTCGTGGTGAAGGCCCCCGCGCAGGCGGTGCTCACGAGCACCGAACCGGTGCACGCCGGGGTGCGATACCTCGCCGGGGGCGCGATCGCAGGCTATCCGGTGCTCGCCCCCGATCCCCGCGGCGGCGAGTTGACGGTCCACACCAGGTAGCGGGCCGACCCCGCCGGTAGACTGGGGGGATGTTCGGCCGTGAGCGCAGATCCCGCCGCCCCTCGCGGGTGCGGCACCGCCACGGCCGTCGCCCGATCCGCTCGTCGCTGACCGGGCCGAGCCTTCCCGATCCCCGCAGCCGCTTCGGTCGTTTCGAGGCCGACGCCCGCGGCGCCGTCGAACTGCTGCAGTCGTACTTCCCCGACGAGCTGCGGGGCGTGAGCGTCGGCTTCCAGACCGTTCCCGGCCACGATCCGGGACCCGGTCGCCGCGCGGAGAGCCGCTTCCCGCTGCTGTACTCGGTCGATCGTCGCGCGCGCAGCATCGTGCTGTACCGCGTGCCGATCCAGCGCGCGAAGGGCCTGCACGTCGATGACGACGAGCACCGCCGCGCCTTCGTCGAGTACTGCGTGTACCAGGCGGTCTGCGAGTATCTCGGCCGCGAGCCGTGGGAGCTGCTGCCCGGCCGCTTCGACCATTTCTGAGGCGCGGGAGGCCGTTCGCCTCGGGTTCCGGGTTTCGCGGTACGGGATCCCCGGCCCGTGGCGGAACCGACCATAATGGGTGGTATGAGCGCGCGCATCCTGGTGGTAGACGACGACCGGTCTCTGGCCGAGATGCTCGGCATGGTGCTGCAGGGCGAGGGCTTCATCACCGAGACCTCCGCAGACGGCGCCGAGGCGGTCGAGAAGTTCCGCGAGATGCGGCCCGACCTCGTGCTGCTCGACGTCATGCTGCCCGGGCTCGACGGCATCGAGGTGTGCGAGCGGATCCGCGCGGAGTCGGGGGTGCCCATCATCATGCTCACCGCCCGTACCGATACCCGCGACGTGGTGCGCGGCCTCGAGGCCGGCGCCGACGACTACGTGGTCAAGCCCTTCAACCCGGCGGAGCTCATCGCCCGCATCCGCGCGCGCATGCGCGAACCGCAGCAGGATGTGTCGGAGACGCTGCGCATCGGCGACCTCACGATCGACGTCGCCGCGCACGAGGTGCGACGGGGATCCCAGCCCATCTCGCTCACCCCGCTCGAGTTCGACCTGCTCGCCATCCTGGCGCGCAAGCCGCAGCAGGTGTTCACCCGCGAGGTGCTGCTCGAGAAGGTGTGGGGCTACCAGTACAAGGCCGACACCCGTCTGGTGAACGTGCACGTGCAGCGCCTGCGCGCGAAGATCGAGCGGGATCCCGACCACCCCACCATCGTCACCACCGTGCGCGGTGTCGGCTACCGCGCCGGCGCCCCCACCGACTGATATGGCGCGCTCCCGCGGACGCCGGCGCCTCGCCGTCGCGCTGCGCCGGCTGCGGTTGCGCTGGGCCAGGCTGACCCAGCCGGTGCTCGGCCCCTTCCGGGCCCGCTGGCAGCGGTCGCTCATGGTGCGCACCATGACGATCACGGGTCTCGTGACCGGGTTCGTGGTGCTCGTCGCCGGGGTGTTCATCCTCACCAGCGTCAGCGACGACCTCTACTCCTCCCGGCGCGACGAGGCGCTCCAGGATTCGGCGCGGGCCACGGTCGCGGCTCAGCGGCTCATCGACGCCTCCGACGCCTCCGACAGCGGCGCCCTGTTCACCGCCGTGCGCAGCGCGGTGCGCGACACCTCCGCGAGCCAGCTCGTGTTCCTGCGCAGACAGCCGGGGCAGTCGCCCTTCGCAGGCGCGCCTCCCGCCTCGCAGACGAACCCGATGCTGCCGCGCGCGGTGACCTCCGAGCTCTCGGATGCGATCTCCGAGGGCACCCAGCACTGGCAGGCCGTGTCGTTCGTCGCCGACGACTCATCGGTCTCGCCGGGCATCGTGGTCGGCACGACGCTCGCGTTCCCCGGCGGCGCAGGCACCTACGAGCTCTTCATCGGATACGATCTGGGCGACACCCAGGGCACCCTGAGCTTCGTGCAGCGCACGCTGCTCATCACGGCCGCCGCGATGATGATCTTCATCGGGATGCTCGTGTGGATCATGACGCGCATCGTGTTCCGCCCGATCCGGGCGGCGGCCGACGCGAGTCGGCGCCTCGCCTCCGGCGAGAGCGACGCCCGCATGCCGCGCCTCAACGATGAGCATTTCGACGTGCTCTCCGACGGCTTCAACGACATGGCCGACACGCTGCAGGCGCGCATCGAGGAGCTCGACGGGCTCTCGGAGATGCAGCAGCGCTTCGTCTCCGATGTGTCGCACGAGCTGCGCACGCCGCTCACCACGATCCGCCTCGCGAGCGAGGTGCTGCAGGGGTCGGCCGACGGACTGCAGCCGGGTCAGCAGCGCGCGGTCGAGGTGCTGGGCGCGCAGATCGAGCGCTTCGAGTCGCTGCTCGAGGATCTGCTCGAGATCTCGCGCTACGACGCCGGCCGGGTCACGCTCGAGACCGAGCCCACCAACCTCGTGACCCTCTCGCACGAGGTGGTCGACGGCCTGCAGCCGCTCTCCCCTGGCGTCATCGAGGTGCGGGCGCTCGGGGGCTATGCGCCGATCGAGGTCGATGCCCGCCGCATCCGCCGCATCGTCTCGAACCTGGTGGGCAACGCGATCGAGCACGGCGAGGGCAGGTCCATCGTGGTGTCGATCGACTCCAACGCGGCGGCCGTGGCGATCTCCGTGCGCGACTGGGGTATCGGCATGAGCGAGAGCGACGTCGAGCACGTCTTCGACCGGTTCTGGCGGGCCGACCCCTCGCGTAGGCGCACCCTCGGCGGCACCGGTCTCGGCCTCGCCATCGCCCAGGAGGACGCGGCCGTGCACGGCGGCATCCTCGAGGCCTGGTCGCGGCTCGGCTCCGGCTCGAACTTCAGGCTCACGCTGCCGCGAGGCGAGTCCGTGACCGATTTCATGTCTCCGTTGCCGCTGGTGCCGGACGACGTGGCGGAGGCAGGCGATCCGCAGGCCACGGGCGGCTGGCTGCGCCGTCCGTGGCGGCGCATCCGGAAGGAGGGAAGGACATGAGGGATCTGGCCCGTCGTCGGACCGCGCTGCGCGCGGCCGGAGCGCTCGTCGCGCTCGCCGCCGGCCTGCTGCTCGGAGGGTGCGCCGCGATCCCGGGCGACGGCCCGGTGGAGGTCGGACTCGAGGACTTCAGCCAGGCCGAGCAGGTCTGGCAGTACAACCCCGCCGGTCCGGCCGTGGGCGCCAGCAAGGAGGACCTGGTGCTCGGCTTCCTCATCGCGGGCACGTCGCCGCTCGACGACTACGCGGTGGCGCGCGAGTTCCTGACCCCCGGTTACTCGTCTCAATGGGACCCGTACTACGGGGTGCTGGTGACCGAGGGCAGCCGCCCCTACCGCTCCGACGGCGACGAGGCCGGCGTGCTGTCGCTCGCCGCGGTGGCGAAGGTGGATGCGCAGGGCATCATGCTTCCCGTGCAGCCCGGGCCGACCACCGAGATGCGCTTCGAGTTCGAGCGCGTCGGGGACGAGTGGCGCATCGCCTCCGCGCCGGCCGGCATCATCCTCAGCAGTACCGAGTTCACTTCCATCTGGTCGCAGCACCAGCTGTACTTCGTGGGTCCGGGCAACGTGCTGGTGCCGGACACCCGGTGGTATCTCACGCGGTCGGCGCTGCCGACGGAGATCGTGAGCGCGCTCCTCGACGGACCGGGCGAGCGCCTGCGCGAGGTGGTGCGCACCGGTTTCCCCACGGGGACGGAGCTGGCGGGCAGCACGGTGCAGGTGGTCGACGGGATCGCCAGCATCGAGTTGACCGACACGATATTCGAGGCCGGTAGCGCGGCGCTGGCCGAGGTGCGGCAGCAGGTGAAGATGAGCCTGCAGAGCGTGAGCGGGGTGAACGGCTTCGAACTGCTGGTCGACGGCACGCCGCTGCGGGAGACGTCCGGGAGCGAGGACGAGACGCCCCAGCTGGTGAAGGACATCTCCGATCCGATCGTGATGATCGGAGACGAGTTCGGCACCTTCTCATCAGGCGAGTTCAAAGCGATGGACGGCTTCGCGCAGTCGCTGGCCGGCTACGATCCCCAGCAGGTCTCCTTCGCGCCGAACGGGGAGGCCGCCGCGGTGCTCAACGACGGGGGCGTCGCGCTCGTCGATGCGGACGGCGCGCTGCGCGTCGACGACCGGAGCGGGCTGCTGGCGCCTGTCTTCGACCGGCTGGGCTGCGTCTGGACGGTGCAGGGGAGCGACGCGAAGACGCTTCGGATCACGGCGCCCGACGGCACGGCGACGACCATCAAGGCGCCGTGGCTCGCCGGTCGCGAACCGGTCGCGCTGCGCGTCTCCCCCGAGGGAGCGAGGGTCGCAGCGCTGGTGTCGGCCGACGACGGCAGCCAGGTGCTCGTCGCGGGCGTGGTGCGCGACGAGCGGGGCGTGCCGATCGCCACGACCGAGGAGGCCGAGACGCAGCTCTGGGTGACCGGGGACCCCATCGACCTCGACTGGATGGGGCAGCAGCGATTCGTGGCGCTGACGGGGGCTGAGGGTGCAGGGAATGTCACGATCGGCGGGCTCGGGCAGTTCGCGGTCAAGCAGGGCTCGGTGCCGGGCGGACGCCAGGTGGCAGGCGGGGGCATGCGGACGCAGCTCTGGGTGCTCGGGGACGGGCAGGACCTCTTCGCGCCGCAGAACAGCGGCTGGCAGCGGTCGGAAGGAGACATCTCGCTGCTCGCGAAGCGGGGATAGAGGGATCGTTCTTCGCTCACAATGGCGGGATCAGTGCGCCCTCGGCGAGTTCTCCACAGATCCGTCATTCCGACGCCCGTCGCGGGCCCGGGTGGTCGACCATTGGGGCATGGATCTTCGATGGCTGATGCGCGAGCTGGGGCGCGACCTGCTCGCATTGGTGTGGCCGACCGCGTGCGTGTGCTGCGGGGCTCCGGATCGCGACTGCTGCCTGTCCTGCCTCGTCGAGCTGCGCCGGCCCGGCCAGCTGCTGCGGCCGGCGATCGGCGCGGAGTGCTTCGTGCGCGGCGTCTACGCTGGACCGCTGCGGGCGCTGCTCGTCGCGTTCAAGCACGAGGGGCGCACGGGCCTCTCGCGCGAGCTGGGCGCCGAGCTGCGGTCGCCACTGCTGGCCGCCCTCGAACGATGCGTCGGCCCGGCGCCGCCGGTGATCGTGCCGGCGCCATCGCGGCCCTCGAGCATCCGTCGGCGCGGGTACCGGCCGGTCGACCGGCTGCTGGACGAGGCGCTCCGCGGTGCTCGATCGCCATGGGGCGTCCACGCGGGAGAGCGGATCGGCTGTTCTCGCATCGCGGCGCTGCGCCTGCGCGCCCTCCGCACCACTTGGGGGCGGCGCGGCCAGGTCGGCCTGGGGCCCGGAGATCGGGCCAGGAACGCGGCCCGGATAGCGGTGAGGGGTGCCGCGCGAGCCGCGCTGCGCGGCCGGGAGGTGATCCTCGTAGACGACGTCATCACGACGGGCGCGACGGTGCTCGCCGCCCGCGAGGCGCTCGAAGCGGAGGGGGCGAGAGTCGTCGCGGTGGCCGCCCTCTGCGTCGCCGAGCGCCGCGACACGCGCGGCGAGACGGGGTGATCCGCACGGCCGCGCGGCTGCGGGTGCCCGGGTGGAAACAGGAAGGCCCGGTGGAGTAGAGTTCCGGAAAGGCGTATCGGTGCGCCACACTGGCCCACCCGCCTGAGGCTACCTGGGAGGTCACCATGGACGTGAACATCCGCGGCAAGAACGTCGGTATCACCGATCGTTTCGAGAGCTATGTCGAATCGAAGACGGAGAAGGTGGCGGGCCTGCTGCCTCGTGCTCAGGCGTTCGAGGTCAAGGTTTCCAGGCAGAGCGACCGCAGCCCGAAGCACGGCGATCTCGTCGAGATCACGCTCATCGGACCGGGGCCCGTGATCCGGGCCGAATCCGCGGGTGGGGACAAGTACTCGGCGTTCGACATCGCCTACGGGCGGGTGCTCGAGCGCATCAGGCGGGTCAAGGACCGCAAGAAGGATCGCCGCGGCCGAGGACGCGTCTCGCTCGGCGACGCGGCATCGCACGACTTCGAGACGGTCGACGTCACGCCGGCCCCGCTCGAGGTGCTCGAGTCGGTGGCGACGGGGAGCGTCCCGGTCGTGAGCGATGAGGTGAACGACGAGCAGTACACGCCGGTGGTCATCCGCTCCAAGGAGTTCCCGGCCGAGCGCCTCGCCGTCGAGGACGCGGTCGATCAGATGGAGCTGGTGGGCCACGACTTCTTCCTCTTCATCGAGATCGAGACCGGCAAGCCGAGCGTGGTCTACCGCCGCAAGGGATGGAACTACGGCGTGATCTCCCTCACGGAGGAGTGAGCGGAGTCTCGCGGCGGCGGCCCCGGAGCCCGGTGCTCCGGGGTCGCCGTTCGTGCGGGCCGTCGGTCGAGCCTGTCAGACCAGGCGCCGCTTCTCAGCTCGAACCGCTCCAGGCCGCGGGCACGAGCACCCAGACGGCCTCGGCGCCCGCGGCGCCGGTGCGCCAGGTGTGGGGCGTCCGGCCCGGGAAGGTGGCGGTGTCGCCCGCGGCGAGCGGCAGCGTCCGGTCGGCGAGGACCAGCTCGACCGTCCCGGACACGACGTGGAGCGACTCGATGCTGCAGTTCACCGTGTAGAGCGCGGCGCCTCCGCTGGCGTCGGGGGCGAGCGAGGACCGCAGCACCTGCACCCGCTCCTCGCCGCGCGGGGTGACGAGGCGCTCGTCGGCTCCGCTGCCGCCCATGTTGATGCGCGGGGCGTCGGCGAGCGCGACGTGCTGGATGTCGGGCTCGGCGAACAGGCTGCCGATGGCCAGCGAGAGCGCCTGGCAGATCTGCACGAGCGTCGGCACGCTGGGCATGGTCTCGTCGCGCTCGATGCGGCTGAGGAAGCCCTTCGTGACGCCGGAGGCCCGCGCGAGCTGCTCGAGGGTGAGGTTCTGCGCGAGTCGGGAGGCGCGCAGCTGCGCGCCGATCCGCACCGGTTCGTCGCCGGCGGTGGGGTGGATGGGTCGCACGTCCCGCTCCCTTCAGAGTCTCCGCGCCGTCCGATGCCCCGACCGGGCTGCCGTTCGCAGAATCGTTGACCTCGGTGCGGCATCCAGCCTATAGTGTGTGCAAGTTCACTCATAGAACTCACTTGTTTACTATTGCACAACTTATGGAAGGACCGGCCATCGTGACCGATCACACCCCTCAGGGGCCCGTCGATGCGAGCCTGATCCCGCGCTACGCGGGCATCGCGACCTTTGCGAAGCTGCCGCGGATCGAGGATGTCCCCTTCGCCGACATCGCCGTCGTCGGAGTACCCTTCGACAGCGGCGTGAGCTTCCGCCCCGGCGCCCGGTTCGGCCCGACGCACGTGCGCGAGGCGTCGCGCCTCCTGCGTCCCTACAACCCGGCGCAGGACGCCTCGCCGTTCGCGCTGAAGCAGGTCGTCGACGCCGGCGACATCTCGGCGAACCCGTTCAGCCTCGACGAGGCCGTACGGGCGGTGGAGGAGGCCGCGACCGAGCTGGGGGAGCGGGTCGACAAGATCGTCACCATCGGCGGCGACCACACCATCGCGCTGCCGCTGCTGCGCGCGATCAACAAGAAGCACGGCCCCGTCGCGGTGCTGCACTTCGACGCGCACCTGGACACCTGGGACACCTACTTCGGCGCCCCCACCACCCACGGCACCCCGTTCCGCCGCGCATCCGAGGAGGGGCTGATCGACATGACCGCGTCGATGCACGGCGGCATCCGCGGTCCGCTCTACGGCAAGCAGGATCTCGCCGACGACGAGATGCTGGGCTTCCAGATCATCACGACGGAGTACGTCGAGGAGCACGGTGTTCCCGCGGCCCTCGAGCGCATCCGCGCCCGCGTGGGCGACAAGCCGCTGTACATCTCGATCGACATCGACGTGCTCGATCCCTCGCACGCGCCGGGCACGGGCACGCCCGAGGCGGGCGGGCTCACGAGTCGGGAGCTGCTGCGCATCCTCCGGGGCCTCGCCGACCTGCACATCGTGGGCGCCGACGTGGTCGAGGTCGCCCCGGCCTACGACCACGCCCAGATCACCGCCGTCGCCGCGAGCCACGTCGTGTACGAACTGATCACCGCCATGGCGGCACGCGACTAGACGCCGCGTCCGCCGATCGAGCGAACGCGGCGAGTCGAAACCCGAAGAACCGGGTCTCGACTCCGCTGCGCTCCGCTCGACCGGCGGGATCGCCGCAGTACCCTATCCCCGAATCCGAAGGAGCATTCACCCATGAGCACCCCCACCGAGGAGGCGGTCCTCGCCGCGGCAGACGCCATCATCGACGCCTTCGCCGCCACCGACACCGAGGCCTACTTCGCCGGCTTCTCCGACGACGCATCCTTCATCTTCCACCCCGAGCCCGCGCGTCTGAACTCGCGCGCCGAATACGAGGCGCTGTGGGCCGGCTGGCTCGCATCCGGCTGGCGCGTCACCTCGTGCGGATCGAGCGACCGCCTCGTGCAGGTCTTCCCCGGCGGAGCCGTCTTCAGCCACACCGTCGCCACGAGCATCGACTCGGCCGACGGCCCCGACTCGTACGTCGAGCGCGAGAGCATCATCTTCCGCGCCGACGAGATGGGCGCGCTCGTCGCGATCCACGAGCACCTCTCGACGGTGCCGGATCCCGCAGCCGAGACCGAGGAGGCCGCGGCGTGACCAGTCCGGAGACGATGGCCGTCAACCTCGACGGCCACGAGGATTCCGCCGGACCGGTGCGCGGCACGCAGGGGCTGCTGCGCATCGGCATGATCTGGCTGGCGGCGAATCTCGTCGTGACGACCCTGCTCACCGGCACGCTCTTCACCCCGTCGGTGTCGTTCGGCACCGCGAGCGCGATGATCGTGGTCGGCACGCTCATCGGCGTGATCGTGCTGGTGCTCATCGGCGACATGGGCACGCGCACGGGACTGCCCACGATGGCGCTCACCCGCGGCTCGTTCGGGATCCGCGGCAGCGTCATCCCCGCGGCGGCGAACCTCATCATCCTGATGGGGTGGAGCTGGGTGCAGGCGATGCTCGCAGGCGTCACGGTCAACTACCTCGTGCACGAGGCGACCGGTTTCTCGAACCCGATGCTGTTCTCCGCGATCTGCCAGGCGATCGTGGTGGTGCTCGCGATCTTCGGTCACACCGGCATCTCGAAGGTGGAGCCGTGGCTGGCGCTCGCGATCCTGGTGGTGATGGGCTTCGTCTTCGCCGCGGCCTTCGGTTCGTTCAGCCCGGGCGAGTTCGCCGCGATCCCGGTCGAAGCCGCGCTGGGCGGCACGCCGTTCATCACCCTCGACATGGTCATCGCGACGGCGATCTCGTGGACGGTGCTGTCGGCCGACATGAACCGCCACGCGAAGAGCAGCGCCGCGGGCATCGTGGGATCCGGGATCGGCTACACGCTGTCGACCTGCGTCTCGATGTTCCTCGGCCTCGTCGCGTTCAGCGCCGTGCTGCTGCGCGGCGGAGAGGCGATCCCGTTCGACCCCTCGGTGATCGTCGCGGAGTTCGGCTGGCCGCTCGGCATCGCGATCTTCCTGTCGGTGATGGCGACGAACACGATGGTCGTGTTCGGCATGGTCACCTCGGTGGTCAACGCGCAGTCGAAGTGGCACCTCAAGTTCCTGCCGACCGCGCTCGTGCTCGGCGTGATCTCGGTGATCGGCTCGACCTTCCTCGGGCTGCTGAACCAGTTCACCGACTTCCTGTTCGTGATCAGCGCGTTCTTCGTGCCGGTGTTCGCGATCATGATCGCCGACTACTACCTGCTCAAGCACCGCGGCTACTCGCGCCAGATCCTGCACGAGCGACCGGAGAGCCGGTACTGGTACGCCGGCGGCGTGAACTGGGTCGCCGTGGTGGTGTGGGTGATCGGCGCGGTGCTGTCGTACACCCTCGCCTACATCGCACCGAGCCCGATCGGTGCGAACATCCCCGCCTTTGCGATCAGCTTCCTGCTCTACCTCGGCCTGATGGTGCTGATCGGGCGGGGCGGGGCGCTCGGGCTGCGGGATCCGCGCGACGCTGATCCCACCGGCCATCTGCTCGACGGGGCCGACGAGACCGCGGCGCTGCGCCTGGGAGGCTGATGGCGACCGGGCTGCGGGACATCGCCCCTCCGCCATAACAGATCGAGTTGTGCCTTTCGGGGGCTGGGGTACTGCCTCAGCCC
>JASGDX010000126.1:0-6294 GCA_047606985.1 Leucobacter sp.
GCTCGACGCCGTCTACGGGCAACTCGGCTTCGCGGAGGCCGCCGGGCTTGTCGGACATCGCGACGGTGATGCAGAAGCGGCCGTCGGGAGCGGCCCCGGCGGCTCCGGCCGGCAGCACGCGCAGCGCGGTGTAGGCGAAGTACTTGTTCCCGATCTTCGCGACTCCAGGCGCCCAGTTCTCCTGGCGGTTCCACCCCCGGCTGCCCATCTTCGTCGGGCCCATGTCGGTGGCCCACGACGGCCTGGGCGAGACGAGTCCGTCGACGTTGTAGTAGGTCGCGTTCTCCTGGCTCGGCTCGTTCGCATAGGTGAAACTGCGGATCTCGCTCGGGATCGCGGTGTCCTTGCGGGGGCTGTACGTGCTCGGCCACCCCTGGGCCTGCCAGTCGGGGTTGGAGGTGTAGGTCGCAGGCTTCCAGTTCTCGAGGTCGGTGCTCCTGAGCACCGGCAGCCGCAGCTGGCTCGTGGTGGTGCCGAAGGCGTAGTAGACGGTGGCGCCGCCCTCCTGCACCGGCAGGATCGTCGGATCGGCGAAGGTGTCGCTGTACGGGCACTCGGGGCGCATCCACCGTTCTCCCGACTTGCACCAGGATCCCGCAGCGGCGATGGGCTGCTCGGTCGCGGTCGCCCGATCGGCGGGAGCGGTGACCGGGCCGAGGGCGAGTGCCGCGGCCAGTCCGAGGCCGGCCAGCGCGCTGAGGCGGTGCAGGATGCTGGTTGTCTTCGTGCGTCTGCTCACCCGTACCAGTATGTCAGCTCGGCGGACGAATCGGGAGCGGCTTCGCCGATACACTTCAGGGCATGGAACCGAGTCGTTATCTGCGGTCGAAGTTGACCGGCGCGGCGGCGGCCGCGAAGCTGCTCGCCGATCGCCGGGAGCCGTGGCGATGGGACCTGTACCTGCTGCGCCGGGCGCTGGCTCGGCGGGGAGCGGAGTCCGAGGCGGCGCGCAGAGCGGGACTGCGCTTCGAGAGGAGGCTCGGCGCCTTCCCCTCCGCCGTGAAGGAGTACGTCGCCCTGCTCGAGCAGCACTTCGGCCGGCAGCGGGCGCTCGCCCGCGCGCGCGAGCTCGCCGGGCGCGAGGGGGCGTCGGCGCACCTGATCGCGCGTATCGCTCAGTGCCATTACGTGCGCGATCTCTTCCCCGAGGGCGACGCCCTCATCCAGTTGGCGAAGCAGGTGGACATCGCCGAGCCCCGCATCTACATCGAGGAGGCCTGGAACCAGCGGTCCCGAGGCCGGATGCACGGCGAGATCGAGGCGGTGACCCGCCTCATCGAGCTGTCGGAGGACCCGGCGGAGCGGCTTTCCTGGCGCGTGTGGCTCGGCGAGGCGCTGATGCGGCTGGGGCGGTTCGAGCGGGCATGGGAGCAGCTGCGGCGCTACCCCGAGATGCCGGCGGACGACCGGAGGCTGCTCAGCGCGGCCTACTGCGCCGCGCAGCTCGGGCTGGACGAGCAGGCGCACGACGCCTACCGCCGCTTCGCGCCGCTGGGCGAGACGGGCATCGACGTCGCCCGGCTCGCGCGACTGCAGCTCGAGGCCTTCCAGCGCCCCGACGAGGCGGCGCGCCTGCTCGCCGACCTCGACGACGGGGCCGAGACGAGCTGCTTCGAGTCGAGCTTCCGCGCGAGCCTGCTGTGCGGCGATCCCGGGCTCGCGCTCGAGCGGATGCGGATCGCGGCGGACCGCGACGACCGCGAGCCGCGCACCCGCGGCGATCTCGCGCAGCTGCTCGAGCTGCTCGAGCGGCCGGAGGAGGCGCTCGAGGTCTACCGCTCCTGCGAGGCACGCGATCTCACCCTGTTCCTCCGGTTCCGGAGGGGAGCGCTGCTGGTCGAGCGGGGCGAGGTCGAGGCCGCGGTGCGCGGGCTGCTCGACGGCCTCGCGATCCCGGATCCGCCCGAGGGCGCGGGCCGCGAGGTCGATCCCCGTCTCGTCGAGCTGCTGCTGAGCGGCGAACTGCTCACCCCCGAGCAGCTGGCGGACGCGGTGCCGAGGGTCAGCGACCACGGCCTGCTGGCGCCGCTGGCGCTGCGGCTCGCCGCCGCGCATGCCGAATCGGGCGAATGGGAGGCCGCCTGGCGCGCGATCTGCGCAGCGCAGGACGACCGGCTGCCGTCCGTGCCGCTGACCCGCGGCCGGTGGGCCACCCCCGGGGTGCGGCTGCCGCTCTCGTACTACGAGGCCTGCGCGGCCGAGCCGCTGCGCGAGGACACGATCCTCTACGAGTCCTCGCTCGGCATGACGACCTCGTGCAACCCGCTCGCGATCTGCCTGGAGCTGCTGCGCGGCAGGGGGCGCGACATGCTGCACGTCTGGAGCATCACGGAGCGGGCGGAGATCCATCCGGCCCTGCTGGGGCTGCCGAACGTCGTGTTCGTGCGCAAGGGATCCCACGGGCACTACCAGTACCTCGCCACCGCCAAGTACCTGGTCAACAACTCGACCGTCGAGTTCGAGTTCGCGAAGCGCGACGGCCAGCGCTACCTCAACACCTGGCACGGGGTGCCCTGGAAGATGATGGGCCGCGAGATCCGCTCCGAGCCCTTCGCCTATGGCAACATCTCCCGCAACCTGCTCGCCGCCGACGTGGTGCTCGGCACCGATCTTCACACCCTCGAGGTGCTGGCGCGCGACCACGCCGTCGACGCGCTCGCCCCCGGCGCCTTCGTGCGCGCAGGCTATCCCCGCAACGACCTCGCGATCAACCTGCCGCCCGAGCGGCGTGCCGAGATCAGGGGCGCGCTCGGCGCGGCCGACGGCGAAGCCCTCGTGCTCTTCATGCCGACCTGGAAGGGCGTCTTCGGGCAGCGCGACGCCGAGGTGGAGACGGTGCTGCGGACGGCGCGGGATCTCTCCTCGCCCGGAGTGCGGGTCGTCACCAGAGCCCACCACTACGTCAGCCGCGGCTTCGCGGCAGAGGAGCCGCCGCCCGGAGCGGTCTTCGCCCCCGCGCGGTTCGACACGAACGAGCTCATCGGCGCGGCCGACGCGCTCGTCACCGACTTCTCGAGCGTGCTCTTCGACGCGGCCGCGGTCGGGCTGCCCGTGGTGAAGCTCGTGGGGGACATCGAGGCCTACGCGCAGCAGCGCGGGCTCTACTTCACGGCCGAGGAGGTGCCGGGCGCCAATGCGGCGAGCACCGCGGAGGCCGCCTCGCTCCTGGCCGAGGCGATCGCCGATCGCGCGGCCTTCGCGGCCCGCTACGCGGAGCAGACGCGGCGCTTCTCCTGGCCTGAGGACGGGACCTCCGCGCGGCGGGCGATCGAGATGCTCTTCGGCGAGGGCGAGCCGCCGGAGGACGCGCTGCCCGGGCGCCGGGACGGCACGGCGCTGCTGCTCTCGACCGGGGGGCTCCCCCCGAACGGCATCACCCGCTCCGTGCGCAGCCTGCTGCACGCCCTGCAGGGCAGCGGCGTCGACCCGCACCTCATGCCGGGGCGGGCCACGCTCGAGGGCGCCGACCCCGGCACCGCTCGCGACATGCGCGCCTATGCCAGGGTGCTGCCGCAGGTCGGCACGATGGCGGGCACCCGCATGGAGTGCGAGGCGCTGCACTTCGCCTCGGGGCGGGGCTTCGTCGACTTCCCGCTCGCAAGGCGCCACCTCGTCGCCGAGCGGCGGCGCGAGGCGCGCCGCCTGTTCGGCGGGGCGAGGTTCTCCGCCGCGGTCGAGTTCAGCGGATACGCCTCCAGGGACATCGCGCTGATCGGCTACGGCGTGCCGGCCGAGCGGCGGGGCATCCTCTTCCACAACGAGATGTGGAAGGAGGTGCGCGCGAGATACCCGCGTCTGCGGTCGGGGATGCTGATGCTCGACGGCATGGACTTCATCGCCTCCGTCAGCGACGGCGTGCGCGACTACAACGCCGAGACGCTCCACGATCACTTCGGCGTGCCGCGCGAGAAGCACATCACCATCGAGAACACGATCAACGTCGAGGAGATCCTCGCCCTCGCGGAAGCCCCGCTCGACGAGCGGGACCGGGAGTGGTACGCCTCAGATGGCGTGCACGCCTGCGTGGTGGCCAGGCTGTCGCCCGAGAAGAACCACGCTCAGCTGTTCGAGGCGCTCGCCGAGTGCCGCGACCGGCTCAGCCGCCCGGTGCGGATCACCTGCCTGGGCGACGGCCCGCTGCGCCTGGGGCTCGAGCAGCGCATCGTCGATCTCGGCCTCGCCGATCTCGTGCGCATGCGCGGGCAGGTGGCGGCGCCGCAGGCGCACCTGCGCGCCGCGGGCGCCATGATCCTGCCCTCGCTGCACGAGGGTCAGCCGCTCGTGCTGCTCGAGGCGCTGACGATCGGCACCCCGGCGATCGCCACCGAGACCCCAGGCTCGCGCGCCGTGCTGCACGACGGCGAGTTCGGCCCGCTCGTGCCGATCTCGCGGGAGGGCCTGATCGAGGCGCTGCACCGCGTCGCAGACGGCGATCTCGCGGGATCCGGGCGCTTCGACGCCGAGGCGTTCACCGCGCACTCCCTGCGGATGTTCCTCGACGCCATCGAGCCGCGGGGCTGAATCCGGGCTGAGGATCGCGCGGAAACTGGTCGGATATAGTAGTTCGCGTCCGTACACGCCCGGTTCACGGCGGTTGAACACCGGGTGACGAATCGTCGCCGAATTTCTATGGGAGCTTCCTGGGCACATGATGGAACTGAGCGGCTCGGACGGACTCGTCGTCGAGGGCATCCCGCCGACCGCGGCATCGGTCGACTTCGAGTTCGACGGCTGCCGGGTGTGGTCGGTGGATCTGCGCGGACGCGCCAGGGCGAGGGTCGAGACGTTCGAGATCCCGACGGTGCTGCAGCCCTACCTCGTCGGGCGCACCGAGCTCGCGGCGGTCGACTCCTCCGACGGCACGGTGTACGCCTCAGCCGAGGTCGTCTTCGGCGACGGCGATGGGCGCGTCGCGGTGCTGGACGAGCAGGGCAACCGGCTCTCCCTCAACAAGTGGGGCCGGCTCGCCAAGACGCTGGAGCGGTTCTCGGAGACCGTCAACCCCATCCTGGAGCGCGCGGAGGAGCTCGTCGAAGTGCTGCGCGCCCGCGGCATGCGCCCCTTCATCGTGGGCGGGACGCTGCTGGGGGCCGTGCGCGACGGTGCGCTGCTGCCGCACGACGACGACGCCGACATCGCCTATCTCTCGGTGCACGAGAACCCGGTCGACGTGGCCCGCGAGCACCTCGAGCTCTCGCGCGACCTGAAGAAGATGGGATACCGCATCGTGCAGCACGGCGCGGCGCACATGCAGCTCCACTTCGTCGACGACGGCACCGGAGCGAACTACTACATCGACATCTTCGCGGCGTTCTTCACCCCCGACGGCTGCATCAACCAGCCGTTCCACGTGCGCGGCACGATGCGCGAGGACCAGGTGCTCCCGTTCCAGGAGGTCGCGATCGGGGAGTTCCGCTTCGACGCCCCCGCCGACACCGAGCGCTGGTTCACCATCAACTACGACAAGGACTGGCGCACCCCGATCCCCGGCTACCGGCTGCGCACCAAGTGGCGCACGCAGCGGCGATTCCACAACTGGTTCGGCCGCTTCAACCACAACCGCGACTTCTGGAGCGACCGCTTCGACGGCTCCGACGGCGTCGACCCGGCCGTGCAGCGGCGCTGGGAGCGTCTCTGGAGAGAGGACGCCGACTGGATCGCGGATCGGGCCGAGCTGCTGAGATCGCCGAACCTGCTCGAGCTCGGCAGCGGTCGCGGCGACCTCGCCGAGCGCCTCGCGGACGGCTCCCGGCGCGTCGTCGCGAGCGACTATGTCGTCGCCGAGCTGATCGGCCGCTCCGACGCCCCGGGCCGTGCCGCGGGCGGTGCTGAGTTCGCGCACGTCAACCTGATGCGGCTCGACGCCCTCGACGCTCCGAGGCTGCTGGGATTCGAAGGCGCCTTCGACGTCGTCGCGAACCATGTCTTCGAGCAGCTGATCGGTCCGGGTCGCGAGAACATGCTGCGGCTGATCCGCTCGGCGTGCGCGAGCGGAGGCGTCGCGATCGCGACGCTGTACGGATCGCCGTCGCCCGACGTCGGTCCCGCCGATCCGACGGGCTGGCATGTCGAGGCCGGGGAACTGGCCGAGCAGGCCGCCGAATTCGGCCTGCGGGTCAGCACGCTGCCGATCGAGGGCGGCGAGGGCGACTCCCGCTGGCCGTACGCCGCGGTGTTCTCGCTCGCGCCGGCCGAGCCCCCGCTGCGCGGCGCCGCGCCGTCGCCGCGCCGCAGGCTGCGACAGGGACTGCGGCGTGCCAAGCGCGCGGTGGCGGCGTGGCGGCTGGGCCGCGA
>JASGDX010000127.1:0-10931 GCA_047606985.1 Leucobacter sp.
GAGAGCGCGAGCACCTCATCCAGGTTCAGCAGTTCTCCCCGCACGAGCAGCCAGATCGCGACCGCGGAGCCTATGGCGGTCAGGACGGCGCGCGCCGCCGCGAGCGGCATCGTCCACCTGCCGACGAGGTATACCGCGATCGCGAGCGCGATGTCGAGGCCGAGCACCGCGAAGAAGCCCAGCATCCACACCGGCCACAGGTCGCCGTTGAACAGCGAGACCCCGGCCTCGACGCCCAACGGCGCGACCGGGAGGGCGGAGTGGTCGAAGAGCAGGTAGCCCGCCGCGGCCAGCCGAATCAGTGCCGCCCCGACGACGTCGATGATGCTCACGTCCGTCAGGCGCGGCTCGGGAAGGTCGTTCAGCGTCCACTCCGGCCGCACGCCGCGCGGCGTGCGGCCGGACACGCGCTCGATGACGGCGAAGACGAGCGTCGTCCAGAAGCCGAGGTGCACGACCGCGTGCACGAGCACGACCGCCATGGTGCCGACGACCTCGCCGACGCCGTCTCCGTCGACCGCCCCGACGAGAGCCACCCCGAACGCGGTGCACGGCAGCACGATCCACAGCATCGCTTTGAGCAGACGCCACCACATCAGGAAGTACCGGGGGCCGATGAGCTGCAGCTGCCGCCCGGTGTAACCCGCGGCGAGCTTGTCCGGATCGCCGAGGCCGGTGAGCACGGCGATCTCGGCCGCAGCGGGCGCATCTCCCGATTCGACCCGGGCATCCACCTGATCGGAGATGAGCGCGCGCAGTTCGGCGGAGAGGTCGGACCGCTGCTTGCCGGGCACGGTCCGCATGGCGGTGTCGACGTAGCGGTCGACGAGCGTGACGCTGTTCATGATGAAGCCTCCCCGGGGAGCGCGTCGATCGCGGCGGCGATCGATCGGAAATCGTCGGTGAGTGCGACGGCCAGGCGGGCGCCGGCCGTGCTCGTGCGGTAGAACTTGCGCGGGCGAGCCTCATCGGTGTTCCACTCGCTCGTGAGATGCCCCTGCTTCTCGAGCCGCCGCAGCAGCGGGTACAGCGTGTTCGCGTCGGTCTCGAACCCGCGCGAGCCGAGCTCCTCGAGCAGGCCGTAGCCGTACCCGGGCTCGGCGAGCAGCCGCAGGCAGGCGAGCACGATGGTGCCGCGCCGCAACTCCTGCAGGTGCGTCTCGAGCGCCTCATTCCCAACCATGACTCATACTTTATTGTGTGTTGCACACTATAGTCAATCGCACAGTAGGGAACGACCGGGCTGACGCGATGGACCGGCGGCTCCCCCTCGCTCGCCGAGTCGCTCGATCCGACCGCGGCACTCCGCATCTCCGAGAGATCGGCCGACGGCGCCAGCCGCCGGTCCCGGCGGCGAGCGGCCGGCTCCTGAAAATAAAAGGGTGTTGGGTATTGCGGCCAAACGCTGATACTGTCGTGCCACATCAGGACGAAGGAGTTGTGATGCACAAGAACTGGTACGTGGCCGGGCTGGACTGCGGGGGAACGAAGGACGCCGGCACGGTCCTGCGCTCCGATGGAAAGTTCCTGGTCGACCGGATGATCGAATCGCCGAGCCGGGTCCTCGAGGGGCCGGATGCCGCGATCACCGCCCTGGAGGAGGCGCTGGACACGGCTCTGGCGGAGGCCGGCGTGCGGCGCGACCAGATCCGCGCGGTGGGGCTCGACACCCCTGGACCGGCGAGCGCGACCGGCGTCATCTCGCGCAAGGGATCGACGAACTTCAGCGACCCGGTGTGGCGCGGCTTCGACGTGCGCACCGCCCTGGAGGAGCGGATCGGGATCCCCGTCGCATACATGAACGACGCGAACGCGGCCGCCCTCTACGCGCACAACGCGCACTTCGGCCCCGCCGGCGGGCTCTACTCCTCGATCTCGGCGATCATCGGCACGGGTCTCGGCGGCGGGCTCGTCGAGGCGGGCAGGGTGATCCCGGGACGCTCGGGCATGGCGGGCGAGATCGGCCACGTGCAGATCCCCCTCGACGGGGTCCTGGAGGAGGGGCAGCCGGTTCCCCGCTGCAACTGCGGCCTCCTCGGAGACGGCGAGAGCTTCATCTCGCTGACCGGCATCCGGCTGAATCTGCTGCCCTACTGGCTGACCCGGTACCCCGACCACCCGCTGCATGAGATCGAGGATGAGAAGCAGCGCGCCTATCGGGTGCGGTCGCTGGCGGAGGAGGGCGACGAGATGTGCCGGCGCATCTTCGAGCAGCAGGCGAAGGCCCTCGGAGCGCTCTTCCGCATCGCCTCCAACTTCACCGACCCGACCGCCTACTTCGTCGGCGGAGGCGTGGTCGAGACGGCTCCCGAGTTCCGGTCCTGGTTCCTCGCGCGGGTCGAGGAGAACATGAACCTCCGCGAGGAGCAGGCCGAGGTGGCGGTCATCGCCACCGTGCCCGACCTCGACATGGCGGGCGGTCGCGGTGCGGCGCTGGCGGCGCTGGCCTCCGTGCTCCCGTCCACCTGACGCCCGGCCCGGATACCGCTGCCACCACGGTCTTCGCCCGGCTCCCCTACTTCCTCGCGATCCGCCGCTCCGCGAGCTTCGCGACGACCTGCACGAGCGTCGGGGCGTAGTCGCCCCAGGCGTCGAACACCCGGGAGAGATCGATCTTGCCGGTGTGCACCTGCTCGCAGAGCCGCATCCACCCCTCGCCAGTGGCGGCCGTGAGCGAGAAGGCCACGGCCGAGTTCACCGCGATCCCGGCGCCGGGTACGAGCTTGACGAAGCTGCGGGCCAGCGCCTGGCCGGTGATCTGCGCGCTGAGCTGCGCGAGGGCCTGCGCCGAGAGCATGGTCTTCAGCTCTAGGTCGTAGATGGCCGAGATGCGGCCCATCATGGTCAGCTGGATCGGCGCCAGGGCCACCGCGTCGGCGACGGGGATCGGGACCGCCGCAGCCGCGGCTGCGGCTGAGGCCGAGGCGGCGATGACGGGTCGTGCCATCTCCCGCTTCCAGGGAAGGTGGAGCCGCTGCGCGATGCGAAACGCGTCCTTCTCGTCATCGGGCGAGAGCGCGAGGGTTTCCGTGACGAGTTCACCGAGGCCGTGCCCCGCGCCCTTCTGCTTCCCTCGGGCTGAGGTGAGGATGACGCGGCGCACCGGCAGGTGCACCGGCCGGCCCTCGGCGTCGACCGGATGCTCGAGCCAGGCCCGGAACTCCTCGACGTCCTTCGGGGCCCGCTGCTTCCCGGTGACCGGGTTCTTCGCCCAGTCGACTTTCGTGAGCACGAGGATCACCGGCAGCCCGGCCGCGTCGAGCTCCCGGATCATCTCGACATCCGACATGGTGAGGCGGTCGGCGGTCGACGCCACGCAGTACCAGACCACGGCGATGCGCCGATCCGCCGGGCCCTCGGCGATGGTCCGCAGATGTCCGCGCAGCGCCTCGGCCGGCGACCGGGCCGACCCGATCTCGAAGCCCTCGAAGTCCCAGATGCCCAGCGAGTCGTCGTGGTAGTAGTCGATCCCGCTCGTGACGGGCAGCCCTTTGCCGACGCGGGCGAGATCGCGCCCGAAGACGGCGTTGACGAGCGACGACTTGCCCACGCCGGTACCGCCGACGATCGCGAGGTTGAACCGCCCGTAGCGGGTTCTCGCCTCCGCGCTGGCGTCGATGAAGGGGGTGCCATCCACCTCTACACCGCCAGCCACACCGCGCCGTCGGTCGGCACACGACCGCTCGATGCGATCGCGGGATCGCTGGCCGCGAGGATCCGCAAGTCCCCGGGCACCTCCCACTCCCCGTCCCCGAGATTGAGCACGACCCGGGTGGTTCCGGCCGGGCCCGTCACGTCGAACGCCACGATGTCGGCGCCCAGCTCGACGAAGGCGAGCGATCCGGAACCCAGGCCGCGCTCGCGCCGCAGGGCGAGCAGCGCGCGGTAGAGCTCGAGCGTCGATCCCGCGACGCCCTCCTGCTGGTCCACCGCCAGCTCGCCGAAGACCGCCGGCTGCGGCAGCCACGGAGCCGCGCTCGAGCCGGCGGGACTGAAGCCGTATGCGGCCCCCTCGCGCGTCCACGGGATCGGCACGCGGCAGCCGTCGCGGCCGAGACGCTCGCCGTCCGTGCGCCGGAACATCGGATCCTGCCGCACCGAGGGATCGAGGTCGAGCACCTCGGGCAGCCCCAGCTCCTCGCCCTGGTAGACGTAGGCGCTGCCGGGCAGCGCCAGCATCAGCGCGGTCGCCGCCCTCGCCCGCCGCAGGCCGACGGCAGGATCGGGCGCCTCGACCGCCGGCCCGAGTTGCGCCGTGGCCTCCTCCGGATCCAGGCCGAGGCGGGTGGCGTGGCGGATGACGTCGTGGTTCGAGAGCACCCAGGTGGTCGGCGCCCCCACCGCGTCGTTGGCACGGTAGGAGTCGACGATGCTCGTGCGGAGCGCCGAGGCGTTCCAGCGGGCGTCGAGGAACGCGAAGTTGAAGGCCTGGTGATGCTCGTCGGACCGCACGTAGCGCGCGAGGCGCTCGTAGGGCTTCACCCAGGCCTCGGCCACCATGGCGCGGTCGCCCGGGTACGCATCGAGGATGGCGCGCCACGAGCGGTAGATCTCGTGCACGCCGTCCTGGTCCCAGTACGGAGCGAGATGCGTGGGCAGATCCTCCTCCTGCAGCTCCTCGCGGGTGCGGCCGACATCGGGCAGGCCGTCGGCCTTCACGAGGCCGTGCGCCACGTCGACCCTGAAACCGTCGACGCCGCGGTCAAGCCAGAAGCGCAGGATATCCTCGAACGCCTCTCGCACCGCCGGATTGGCCCAGTTGAGGTCGGGCTGCTTCGAGTCGAAGAGGTGCAGGTACCACTGCCCGTCGGGGCTCGTCGACCAGGCCGGGCCGCCGAACTCCGAGGGCCAGTCGTTGGGCAGTCGCGCGGGGTCCGCCGGATCGGGCTCCCGGAAGACGTACCAGTCGCGCTCGGGCGAGCCGGGCGCGGCGGCGAGCGCCCGCCGGAACCAGGGGTGCTCGTCGCTCGTGTGGTTGGGCACGAGGTCGACGAAGACGCGCAGGCCGAGCTCGTGGGCGCGCGCGATGAGCGCGTCGGCGTCGGCGAGGGATCCGAAGAGCGGGTCGATGTCGCAGTAGTCGGCGACGTCGTAGCCGGCGTCGGCCTGCGGCGACGGGTAGAAGGGCGAGATCCATACGGCGTCGACGCCGAGGTCGCGCAGGTGGGGCAGCCGGGAGGAGATGCCGGGCAGGTCGCCCATGCCGTCGCCGTCCGAGTCGGCGAAGGAGCGCGGGTACACCTGGTAGATCACGGCGCTCGCCCACCAGGCGTCGGTGTCGGATGCGGCGTGGACGGGCTCGGGGACGGTCATGCGGTCACCTTTCAGGCTGATCGGGGGTCGGGCCGGGATCGCCGGCGGCGCGGGCTCCGGAGGAGAGGACGACGACGGATTGGGCGAGCACCGGATAGCGATCGGACTCGGGATCGCCGGCCTCCGGCCGCGCCGTGTCGATCTCGAGGCGCCAGCCCCGCCCGTCGTGCTCGGGCAGTCGCACCTCGATGTCGTCGCCGACGTTGAGGATCACGAGCACGGCCCCGTCGAGCGCCTCGCCGCGCGGATCGCCCGCGGCTCCTCGCAGCTCGGCGGCGATGGCGCGGCATTCGGGATCGTGCCAGTCCTCGCGCGCCGGTACGCTTCCGTCGGCCCGGTACCAGACGATGTCTCGGCGTCCGTCGCGGCGCTCGCGCCCGTGGAGGAAGGCGCGCTGCCGCAGCATGGGCAGGCGCCGGCGCACCTCGACGAGCCGGCGCACGAACTCCAGCAGCTCCGCGTCGGGGTCGGACCAGTCGACCCAGCCGGTCTCGTTGTCCTGCGCGTAGGTGTTGTTGTTGCCGCCCTGGCTGTTGCCGATCTCGTCTCCGGCCAGCAGCATCGGCACCCCCTGGGAGACGAGCAGCGTCGCGAGCATGCCGCGCACCCGGCGGGATCGCGCCGCGACGACGCAGGGGTCGTCCGTAGGCCCTTCGACGCCGAGGTTGTCGGAGTGGTTGTCGTCGTGGCCGTCGCGGTTGCCCTCGCCGTTGGCCTCGTTGTGCTTCTCGGCGTACGAGACCACGTCAGCGAGCGTGAAGCCGTCGTGCGCGGTGAGGAAGTTCACGGATGCGGTGGTGGGCCGCCCGGAGTGGTCGAAGAGATTCGCGGATCCGAGCAGGCGGGAGCCGAGGTCGACCTGCCCGATGGCCTCCCCCTTCCAGGCGCGGCGCACGCCGTCGCGGAAGCGGTCGTTCCATTCCGACCACGGGTGCGGGAAGTGCCCGAGCTGATAGCCATCGGGACCGAGATCCCAGGGCTCGGCGATGAGCCGCACATCGGCGAGCACGGGATCCTGCCGCACCGCCTGGAAGAAGGCGCCCGCCGCGTCGAAGCCGCTCGCGGTGCGCCCCACGGCCGCCGCGAGGTCGAAGCGGAAGCCGTCGATGCCGTAGCGCTGCACCCAGTGGCGCAGGCTGTCGAGCACCAGGCGCAGCACCATCGGCCGTTCGACGGCGAGCGTGTTGCCCGTTCCGGTGTCGTTCGCGTAGTGGCGGCCCCCGTCGAGCAGCCGGTAGTAGCCGGTGTTGTGCAGGCCGCGCAGGCTGAGGGTCGGTCCGAGCTCGTCGCCCTCGCCCGTGTGGTTGAAGACCACGTCGACGATCACCTCGATGCCGGCCTCGTGCAGGGTGTGCACCAGGTGCCGCAGCTCGGCGTCGGCGGCGACGGCTCCACCGGCCGCGTAGCGCGGCTCGGGCGCGAACCAGGCGATGGGCTGGTACCCCCAGTAGTTGCGCAGTCCCCTGGCCTCGACGAAGCGGTCGTCGATGAAGGCCTGCAGCGGGAGCAGCTCGACGGCGGTGACGCCGAGCGAGACGAGGTGCTCGACGATCGCCGGGTGCGCCATGCCCGCGTAGGTGCCGCGGATCTCCTCCGGTACACCGGGGTGCGCGGCCGTGAGGCCCTTCACATGGGCCTCGTAGACGATGAGCTCGCCGGGATCGTGGCGCGGACGGTTGGCCGCGGGATCGGGGCCGGCGGCCGCTGCCATGATGACGCCCTTCGGCACCGCTCGCGCGCTGTCCCGGCCGTCGAGGGTGAGGTCGTCATCGGGTCCGTCGCCGTACCCCGACATCAGCGGATCCCAGCGCAGCGGCGCGTCGAGGGCGCGGGCGTAGGGGTCGATCAGCAGCTTGCCCGGGTTGAAGCGCAGCCCCTCGGCCGGACGCTGCGGTCCCTCGGCGCGCAGCCCGTAACGGGCGCCGGCCCCGACCCCGGAGATGCGCGCGTGCCAGACGCCGCCGTCGCAGTACGGCAGTTCGATCCGCTCCTCGACATCGCCTTCGGGCCCGGCCTCGAAGAGGCAGAACCACACGCGAGTGGCCTCGGGCGCCCAGACGGCCGCGTTGACGCTCCCGCCGTCGAGCGAGACGCCGAGCGGCCACGGGCGCCCCTCGGAGATCGAGCGGGAGGCGCCGGGTGCGATCGATCCGACCGTCATCGCGTCAGGTCCGCGAACAGCTCCGCGTACCGTTCCGCCGATGAGCCCCAGTCCACCGGGGTGCGCATCCCCTGCGCCCGCAGACGGGACCAGGCCTCGCGGTCGGCGAACAGCTCGACCGCGCGGCCGAGCGCCCAGGCGAGCCCTCCGGCGTCGATCCAGCCGCCGTCGCCGAAGGTGAAGCCCGTGGCCGTGCCGTCCGCGAGGCGCTCGGGAGTGGCGTCGGCGACGGTGTCGCGCAGCCCGCCGGTCGCGGCCACGACGGGCACCGCCCCGTAGCGGTGGCCGTACAGCTGGGTGAGGCCGCACGGCTCGAAGCGGGAGGGCACGAGCACGAGGTCGCCGCCGGCGTACATGCGGTGGCTGAGGGGCTCGTCGTAGCCGACGCGCAGTCCGACCGAGCGGGGGTACCTGGCCGCAAGCTCGCCCAGCGCGTACTCGTAGCCGGGATCTCCCGAGCCGAGCACGACGACGGCGCCGCCCGCCTCGACGAACCCCGGCAGCGCGTCGATCAGCAGGTCGATCCCCTTCTGATGCGTCAGCCGAGTCACCACCACCGCGAGCGGCCCCCTCGGCTCGGCCAGTCCGAACTCGGCGAGCAGCGCGCTCCGGTTCTCGGCCTTGCCCGCGAGATCGCGGAGCGAGTAGGGCGTCACGTGGGGATCGGAGGCCGGATCCCACACCGCGGTGTCGATGCCGTTGATGATCCCGAGCATCTCGCCCCGGTCGCGCCGCGCGGCGACCACGCCCTCGAGCCCGAAGCCGAACTCGGGCGCCGTCAGCTCCTCCGCGTAGCTGGGGCTCACCGTCGTCACCTTCGAGGCGTGCACCATGCCGGCCTTCAGCGCGCTGACCAGGCCGTGGTACTCCAGGGAGTCGGGGTGGAAGTCCCAGGTGGGCAGCTTCAGACGGTCGAGCTGGTCGGGGCCGAAAACGCCCTGGAAGGCGATGTTGTGGATCGTCATGACGCTCGGGATCTCGGATCCCGCGTACTTGAGGTACGAGGGCACGAGGCCGGCCTGCCAGTCGTGCACGTGCACGAGATCGGGCCGCCACCGGTCGCCCGTGCCCTCGACGGCCAGGCGGGCTCCGACCCACGACAGCGCGGCGAAGCGCACGTGGTTGTCGTGGTGGTCGTGCCCGTCGACGTTGTAGGGTCCGCCCGGCCGATCGAAGAGATGCGGCGCGTCGAGCAGCAGCAGGTCGAGCCCGTCGATGGTGCCGTGGCGCACTGCCGCGGGCCCGCCGAACAGGTCGTCGTCGCGCCACACGCGGCGCGACCGCCCCATCCGGTCGAGCAGTCCGGGGTACGCCGGCATGAGCACGCGGGACCGCCATCCCAGCGGCGCCAGCGCGGCGGGCAGCGCGCCCACCACATCGGCCAGTCCGCCCGTCTTCAACAGCGGCGCGCACTCCGACGCAACCGACAGCACTCGATGCTGACGACGCCCCATCGGGTTCCTCTCTCCTCGTTCGAACTGCTGATCGGAAACGCCTACTCCAGCTCGGCGGCGCGCCTGTCGAGCATCGGCTGCGTGATGAGCACGATGCCGCCGGCGGTTCGCCTGAACCACCGGGCGTCCTCCTCCGGGTCCTCCCCCACGACGAGGCCCTCGGGAATGCGCACCCGGCTGTCGATCACGCAGCGCGCGAGCCGCGCGTTGCGCGCCACCTCGACGCCGGGCAGCACGACCGCGTGGTCGAGCGACGAGTAGGAGTGCACACGCGTGCCCGTGAAGACGAGCGAGTTGTGCACATCGGCGCCGGAGATGATGCAGTCGCCGGAGACGAGCGACTGCACCGCCTGACCGCGCCTGCCGTCGTCGTCGTGGATGAACTTCGCCGGGGGCGTGATCTCGGAGTAGGTCCAGATCGGCCAGGCGTTGTCGTAGAGGTCGAGCGCAGGTACGAACTCCGTCAGGTCGATGTTGGCCTGCCAGAAGGAGTCGATCGTGCCCACGTCGCGCCAGTACGGCTCGGTCTCGAGGCCGCTCATCACGCACGACTCGCTGAACTTGTGAGCGTATGCCCCGCCGTTCTTCACGATCGCGGGGATGAGATCGTGGCCGAAGTCGTGGCTGGAGCTCGTGTCCTCCGCATCGGAGAGCAGCAGGTCGCGCAGGAACGCCCAGTCGAAGACGTAGATGCCCATCGACGCGAGGGCCATGCCGGGGTTGTCGGGCATGCCGGGCGGGTCGGCCGGCTTCTCGAGGAAGTCGATGATGCGGTCGGTCTCGTCGACGGCCATGACGCCGAAGCCGGTCGCCTCCTCGCGCGCGACGGTGAGGCAGCCGACTGTGACCTGGGCGCCCTTCTCGACGTGCTGACGCAGCATGACCTCGTAGTCCATCTTGTAGACGTGATCGCCCGCGAGGATGATGACGTACTTCACGTGGTAGTCGTCGACGATGTCGATGTTCTGCGTCACCGCGTCGGCCGTGCCCATGTACCACTTGCTCTCGGCCACGCGCTGGCTGGCCGGGAGGATGTCGAGGTACTCGTTGCGCTCGGCGCGGAAGAAGCCCCAGCCGCGCTGCATGTGGCGGATGAGCGAGTGCGCCTTGTACTGCGTGGCGATCGCCATCTTGCGGATCCCCGAGTTGAGCGCGTTCGAGAGCGGGAAGTCGATGATGCGCGACTTGCCGCCGAAGTGCACCGCGGGTTTGGCACGGCGATCCGTCAGCTCCTCGAGGCGGCTGCCGCGGCCGCCCGCGAGTACGAAGGCCATGGCCTGGCTGGTCAGCCTGGCCGGGGCGCCCGGGTGGTCGCCACGAAGGGGGTTGCTGGTCATGGGCGGTCCTCCACGAAGTAGACGGCGGATAGGGGTGGCAGGGTGAGCAGTGCCGACTGGGTCTCGCGGCCGGCAGGCACGTCCTCGGTCTCGATCGCGCCGGCGTTGCCGCGGTTGCCGCCGCCGTACGCCGCCGAGTCGGTGTTGAGCACCTCGAGCCAGCGACCGGCGACCGGGAAGCCGATGCGGTACCCGGTGCGCTCGACGGGGGTGAGGTTGAGCACGACGACCACGTGCGGGTCGCCCGGATCGCCGCGGCGCAGCCAGGCGAACACCTGGTCGTCGACGGCGTCGACCAGCAGCCACTGGAAGCCGCGGCCGTCGGAGTCGTGCCGGTGCAGCGCCGGCTGCTCGCGATAGAGCCGGTTGAGGTCGCGCACCACGCTCTGCACGCCGAGGTGGCCCGGATCGCGCAGCACGCCCCAGTCGAGCTCGGCGGCGTGGTTCCACTCGGCCGGCTGGCCGAACTCCTGGCCCATGAACAGCAGCTTCTTACCCGGGTAGCCCCACATGTAGCCGTAGAAGGCCTTGAGGTTGCCGAGCTTGTCGGCGTGGCTGCCCGGCATGCGCCCGTACATGGATCCCTTGCCGTGCACCACCTCGTCGTGACTGATCGGCAGCATGAAGTTCTCGGTGAAGGCGTAGGTGATGCCGAAGGTGAGCTGA
>JASGDX010000128.1:0-3072 GCA_047606985.1 Leucobacter sp.
GCCGGCCCGACGCGGTGCCCGGCACGCGCGATTGGGACGTTCGCGGCGATCTCGTGGCGCGCGCCGTGCGCCGCATCCGGGACGGAGCCGTCGACGCGGAGGGCGTCGCCGGCCTCGCTGCCGAGCTCGCCGTGAGCGAGCGGCACCTGCGCCGCCTGATGATCGAGGAGACCGGAGCGAGCCCGCTGCAGCTCGCCCGCACCCGCCGCGCTCGCCGCCATGCGGGGGATCGGCCCGTGGACCGTGGAGATCGTGGCGCTGCGGGCGCTCGGCGATCCCGACGCCCACCCCGGCGGAGACCTGATCCTGCGCCGCGCCCTCGGCGCGAGCACGCACCGCGAGGGGGAGCGCCTCGCCCAACCCTGGCGCCCGTTCCGCGGGTACGCCGCCCAGCATCTCTGGACCGACTTCCTCGAAGCGCTCCTCGACCCCGCCGCACCCCCTCGAAAGGACGCACCATGATCTCCCAGCCCCTCGTCCGCACGATCGTCGACGTCGTCGGCAGTCCGTTTCACGCGATCTGGACGCCCGAGGACGGCGCGATCCGCGCAGCGGGCTTCGCCACCGCGGCGGATCCCGAGGCGGCGAGCCTCATGGCGCGGCTCGCGAGCCTCGATCCCGAGCTCGCGGCGCGCGGTCTCGAGGCCTCTCAGACCTCCGATGGCGCCATCGCCGACGCGCTGCGCGCCTATGCCGCCGGAGACCTCGTCGCCATCGACGCGCTGCCCGTCGCCCAGCCCGAGACCCCGTTCCGCGGGGAGGTGTGGCGCGCGCTGCGCCGGGTTCCCGCGGGCGCCGCCGTCACGTACACCGAACTCGCCGCCCTCGCCGGGCGTCCCTCTGCCGTGCGCGCGGCGGCCTCGGGCTGCGCGAACAACCTCGTCGCGCTCGTCGTGCCGTGCCACCGCATCGTGCGCTCCGACGGCGGCCTCGGCGGCTACCTCTTCGGTACCGACGTCAAGGAGCGCCTGCTGCGCCACGAGGGCGCGATTCTCTAGGAGGCGGACGCGTCAGCGTTCGCCCGAGAATCGCGCCCGCGGCGGTGGCCGCGCCGCGCGGTACCGGAAACGCTGGCGCGTTTCCGCTGTGTACCGTGCGCTCACCAGGCCGGATTCTCCAGGCGCGGTGCGCGCCGGCATCCGGCCGGGATCGTGCCGCCGAGGCGGGGAACCCTGCCCCGAAGCGGCGAGTGGACCGCGCGGAGGCGATCCCGATCCCGAACCCTAGATCTCGCCCGCGCCGATCGTCTCGAGCAGCGCGTGCACCTGCGGCAGGTGGTGCGCGCCGTAGAAGTCGGCCTCCACCAGGCGGCGCCGATCCTCGTCGCTCGGGGAGTCGTGGCGCAGCACCGCGTTCGCGATGACGGCGTGCATCCAACCGCCCGTCAGCAACCCGAGCAGCATGGCGTAGGGCACCCCGACCGCGTGGGCGTCGCGCGGAGTCGACGCGAAGCCGAGCAGGGTCTCCGTCGCCTTCCGGCCCGAGGCGAGCGCCCGCTCGAGGCGCTCGGCGCCGCGTGCCGCGCCCGCGTCTCCGGTCGCCCGGAGGGCCGCGATCTGCTCCTCGACCTGCGCGAACACCCGCTGCGCCGTCGCGCCGGAGTCGCGCAGCAGCTTGCGCCCGATGAGGTCGTTCGCCTGGATCGCGGTCGTGCCCTCGTAGATGGTGAGAATGCGCACGTCGCGGTACTGCTGCGCCACTCCCGTCTCCTCGATGAAGCCGACGCCGCCGTGCACCTGCACCGCGTCGGAGGTGATGAGCACCGCCTGCTCCGTGCACCAGCTCTTGAAGATCGGCACGAAGAACTCGAGCAGCGTCTGGGTCTCGCTGCGTCCGCCCTCGGCCTCGGCGCGATCCTGCAGATCGCCCACCATCACGGCGAAGGCGCGCATCGCCGAGATGCGGCTCGCCATCGACAGCAGCAGGCGGCGCACGTCGGGATGCTCCGCGATCGGCGTGCCGTCCGGCCGGCCGATCACCGGGCCCTGCACGCGGGACACGGCGTACGCGTGCGCCGCCTGGTACGCGCGGTCGGAGAGGGCGACGCCCTGCACGCCGACGCTGATGCGCGCCTGGTTCATCATCACGAACATGCCGCGCAGGCCCGCGTGCTGCTCGCCCACGAGGTAGCCTGTGGCGCCGTCGAACTGCAGCACGCAGGTGGGGCTGCCGTGGATCCCGAGCTTGTGCTCCACCGAGACCGTCTCGATCGCGTTGCGCGCGCCGATCGACCCGTCGGCGTTCACCAGGTACTTCGGCACGACGAACAGCGACAGGCCGGCGTGGCCCTCGGGGGCGCCCTCGGTGCGCGCGAGCACCAGGTGCACGATGTTGTCGGTGAGGTCGTGGTCGCCCCAGGTGATGAAGATCTTCTGACCGCTGACGGCCCAGGTGCCATCGGGGTTCTGCCGCGCGATCGAGGTGATGGCGCCGAGGTCGCTGCCGGCCTGGGGCTCGGTCAGGTTCATCGTGCCGGCCCACTCGCCGCTGACCAGGCGCGTCATGTAGGTCTCGCGCAGTTCCTCGCTCGCGTACGCGTCGAGGGCGTGGATCTGGCCGGTGGTCAGCAGGGGCGCGAGCGACAGGGAGGCGTTCGAGGCGTTCCAGAACTCGGTGAGGGCCTGCTGCACCGAGTTGGGGAGGCCGTCGCCGCCCGACGAGGCCGTCTGCATCGCGGTCACCCAGCCGGCATCGGCGAACGCCCGGTACGCGTCGATGAAGCCCTCGGGCGTATGGGCCTGCCCGTCGACGAGCGAGATGCCGGCGACATCGCCTGACCGGTTGAGTGGTGCGAAGACCTCGGAGGCGAACTCGCCGGCCCCATCGAGCACGTCGATTATGTCCTCCGCGGTGAATTCGCCGCCCGAGGAACGCGCGACGATGTCCTCGCCGAAAGCCTCTCCGAGGAGGAACGCGTAGTCCTCGACAGGCGGAGTGTAGCCGCCGAAGTCGCCTGCCGGTGCTGGAGGGGTCATCTCGGTCTCCTTCGAACGTCAAGTGGGGGCTTGCGGCCCGTCACTATCGAGTATGTCTGAGACTCGGTGTCACGGCAAGGAACGTGGAGCGCTTCAC
>JASGDX010000129.1:0-15570 GCA_047606985.1 Leucobacter sp.
TGTTCCTGAGTGCCGGCATGTCGGGGGCGGCCGAGCACAACGCCGCGCTCGTCGAACGCTTCCGGCACAGGAACCCGCACATCTGACGGTTCACCGCGCGATCACTGGAAAAGAGAGGGAAGCAATGCAGCTCAGTTTCGAGGTCTGGCCGAATATGCCGTGGGGTCGCCTGGAGGCGGCGGGCCCCGCGTGGAACTCCTGGGGCGATCTCCCGTCGCCGGAGGCGGTGCGGAAAGTCGCGGAGTACGGATACGACAGTGTCGATTTCCTGCTCGGGCACCTGAAGAACCTCCCAGCGGCCGAGTACGAGCAGAACCTCGTCGCGACGAGGCTGGCCGCCGAGCAGGCGGGTATCGGCATCAACTACGTCGCCCAGCACTCCACCTTCGTGAGTCCGCGCGAGTACGACCGCGAGCGGGGCATCGCGGCCTTCAAGGAAGCGCTCGACGCGGCTCACGCGCTCGGCGCGAGCTCCGCCTGCACGCTCCTCGGCGACGGTTTCTACGATCCGCCCCTCAACGTGCTGATGAGCCGCAGAACCGCCTGGGGCCAGGCGAAGGAAGCCATCACCGAGGTCGCCGAGTACGCCGCGGGGCTCGGGCTCAACGTGAGCATCGAACTGCTGCAGGGCACCATTCTCAACAAGGTCGAGCTCGTCGAGCGCATGTTCGACGAGATCGGCCTCGACAACCTCCGCGTCACGATGGACACAGGGGCGCTCTACGTCGCGGTGAAGCCGTTCATGAGCGTCAAGGATGCGTTCCGCAGGCTGGCGCCGTTCATCGACATCGTGCAGATCAAGGACGAGGTCGGCCTGCCGACGATCGTCGGCACCAACCACATCTGGTTCGGCGGAGGCCTCGTCGATTTCCGAGAGACGCTGGAGGCTCTGGAGGAGATCGACTTCCAGGGATGCGTGAGCGTGGAGTGGGAGGGCTGGCAGGTCGGCGGCCCCATCGGCGTCGGGGAGCCGGCGGGGATTGGCCTGTCCGATTTCGACCGTGCCGCCGAGGAGTCCCTCGAGTTCCTGCGGGAGTACGGCTTCACGACGGCGAAGGAGCGCTCCTAGTCATGGCGGGATCGGGATCCGGCGTCGTCCTCGGCATCGACCTCGGAACGACCGCGGCCAAGGCCGTGGCCCTGGATCTCGACTCCTGCCGGATCGTCGCCTCGGCCTCCGTCGACCACCCCACCCACTCGACGCCCGACGGCGCCCACGAGCAGGATCCGGATGGATGGTGGGATGCCGTGCGCTCTGCCGCGCGCCGGGTGTGCGACATCCTGCCCGAGTCGCCGGTCGCAGTCGGCCTCACCGGGCAGATGCACTCGCTGCTGCTGCTGGACGGGAGACTGGACCCGGTGCGCGCGGCGATGACCTGGGCCGACCGCCGGGTCGACGATGCTGCGATGAGGCTCAGGCGCGTCGGCTTGTTCCGCGAGCGGGTCGGCAACTTCCCCGTATCGGCGTTCACCGCCCCGAAGCTCGCTTGGCTCGCCGAGGCGGATCCCGACGCTCTCGCCCGCGCGCGGCACCTGCTGCTCGCGAAGGACTGGATCGGGCTCCGCCTGACCGGCGAGCTCGCCACGGACCGCACGGATGCGCTCGGTACGCTGCTCTGGGATCCGACGACGCGGATGTGGGACGCGGAGCTCTTCGCGGCCTGCGGAGCGGATGCGTCTCTCGGGGTCCCGGTGCTCTCGTCGACCGAGAGATCCGGGCTGGTGACCGAGGAGGCTTCGCGGGCGACGGGGATCCCTGCGGGCACCCCGGTCGTGGTCGGCGCGGGAGATGTGCCGGCATCGACGCTCGGAGGAGGAGCCTCGGTCGGGAGGACGATGTGCATGAATGTGGGCACCGCGGCTCAGGTCACGGCGTTCACCGACCGCAGGTCGATCGGAACCGGGTTCACCTTCGGGGACCCCCTGGGCGACGGATTCATCGCGATGGCCTCGGTGTACGCGGCCGGGGCGAGCCTGCGGCTGTTCGAGGAGGAACGGCTCGGGGGCTCCACGATCGGATCGTTCGAGGCCGGGGTCCCTGTCGGCGCGCGCGGCACCGGCTATCTCCCGTTCAGGTTCGGCATGACCGTTCCGCGCGCGATCGACGCCGTCAGAGACGAGTTCTTCGGCCGGCCCGGAGGTCTCGCCGAGCAGAGCGCAGCGGTGGTCGAAGGGGTCGCGTTCGCCTGTGCCGACGCGATCGAGGCTGTCGCGGGCGAAGCGGGCTCGCCCGGACGGCTGGTGATCGTCGGCGGTGTGACGAAGTCCAGGCGGTTCAGGGAAGCGCTCGTCTCGACCGTGGCCCAGCGCGTCGTGCACATGCCGGAGGCCGGATCGGGGCTCGGCGGCGCGCTCCTCGCCGCGCTGGGCACCGGGCTCATCGACGGCCCGGATGCGGTCTTCGACCGCCTCGTCGCGACGGAGATCGAGCCGCCCGCAGAAGTCGGCGGCTACCGCGAGGCCCGAGAGAGGTTCCGTCTGCGTGTCGAGGACGTGATCGCGAGATTCGAGGGGGAATTATGAGTGGGAGACTCCGGGTCGTCATTGCCGGGGCGGGGCGCTTCGGCACCCTGCACGCGCGCGTGTGGACCGAGGCCGGTGCGGAGGTCGTCGGGGTGAACGACGCGGACCCCGTGCGCGCCGAGCGGCTCGGCCTGGCCTGTTCGGCGGAGTGGGACGCCGACCTCTCGGCGCTGCTGAGCCGGGTCGGAGCGGAGGTCGTGGTGGTCTCCTCGGAGGAGAGCAGCCACGCGTCCGTAGCGCTGACGGCCCTCCGCGCAGGAGCGCACGCGTTCGTAGAGAAGCCCTTCGCGCTGCGCCCGGCAGACGCCGAGCTCATGATCCGAGAGGCTGAGCAGCGCGGCCTCACCGCGTATGCGGGGCACATCTCCCGCTTCGCTCAGCCCTACGAGTACGTGCGCGACGCCCTCGATACCGGCCGGCTGGGCCGGCTGTGGGCGCTTCGCCTCCGACGCGATTTCAGCAGAGACTGGTACTCCGATTTCGGATCGCGCATCCATCCGCTCTGGGAGTCCGGGGTGCACGACATCGATCTGGCGATCCACTTCGCGCAGTCGGAGCCGGTCTCCGTCGTCGCCGTGCAGAGCGGGGCCGCGGGATCCGCGGCCCCGAGCGTCTTCTCGATGCTCGTCGCCTTCGCCGATGGGGTCACCGCGACCATCGAGTCCGCCTGGGCCGTTCCCCGGGGCGGGCCCCGATCCCTCACCGGCGTGCTCGAACTGGACGGGACGATCGCGGCGGAGTGCGAGGTGATCGGCTCCGAGGGCGTCATCAAGCAGCGCCTCGTCGGCGATTCGCTCGTCGAGTGGGCCGACGCCGGCGTCATGACCCCGGACCTCTCGCTCTGGCCCGAGCGCGACGGCCGGGTCGGCGGTGCGCTCCGGGCCGAGGTCGACGACGCCGTCCGGGTGTTCTCGGGCGGAAAGCCCAACACCCGCATGCCGCACGCCGAGGCGCTGTGGAGCGTGCGCGTGGCCTCGGCGGCCGAGCGTTCGTTCGAGCAGGGCGGTGCTCGCGTCGAGATCCCGGCGGATTGACTACGGCCGGTCGGCGAGCAGTTCGCCGATCCGATCGAACTGCGAAGGGTCCTCCAGCGCCGATCCCAGGGCGACGGTGCGAACGCCCGCGTCGAGGAACAGCTGGGCGTTCTCGGCGTCGACGCCTCCCGTCGCGACGAACTCCACCTCGGGGAAAGGGCCGCGCAGCGTTCTGAACCACGCCGGGGTGAGCATCGCGGCTGGGAATGCCTTGAGCCAGGTGAGGCCGCCGGTCACCGCCCGCTGCACCTCCGTGGCGGTTGCGACGCCGGGGAGGAAGGGGAGCCCCCGCCTGTGCGACTCGGATACGAGCCCGAGATCCAGCCCAGGGGACACCGCGAAGGCCGCTCCGGCGCGCTCGCTCGCATCGAGCTGATCGGGGGAGACGACGGTGCCGGCCCCGACGGGCATACCGCGCTCTCTCCCCGCTCTGACGACGGCTTCGAGGCTTCCCACGAACTCGGGCTTCTGAATGGGCACCTCGACGAGGGGGATCCCGAGATCCCATGCGCGGGTGGCGAGCTCGACCGCCTCAGCGGTCGGCTTGCTGCGCAGGATGACCATCACGGGTCGCGCGCGGAACAGCTCATCGATCGATGGCACGGATCATCCCTTCGCAGTCGGGAAGTAGGAGTCGAAGCGATCGGCCTCCGCGAGCAGATCTCCGAGGGAGGGGAACGGGGAGGTATCGCTTGAGCTCTGGAGCACGCGCCTGGCCGAGAGGTGCCCGACGCGGAGCCGCGCTTCCGGGTCGCTTCCCCCGAGGCGCGCAGCCAGGTATCCGGCGGCGAAGGCGTCGCCCGCGCCGACGGCCTCGGTCACCTCGACCGGCGGCGCCGGCACGGTGCGGACCGCGTCTCCCATGAATGCGGTCGCACCCCGCTCGGCATCCTTGACGACGAGCTCTGCCACGCCAGGAAGGAGGGCCCTGACCTCCTCGGGCCGCTCAGAGCCCCAGAGCACCCGCGCTTCATCGAGGCCGACGAAGACGATATCGGCGAGGCGCGCCAGCGAGGCGAGGCGATCGGACGCCGCGGTCTCCGTCCAGAGGCCTGCCCGGTAGTTGACGTCGAAGCTCACGAGCCGGTCGTGCGCGCGTTCCCGCTCGAGCAGCGCTTGGGCGAACGCGTCCGCATCGGCGGAGAGGGCCGGGACGATCCCGGAGAAGTGGAGGAGCCGCTCCCAGTCGGGCAGCAGCGGCAGATCCCCGGGCGATATCGCCGAGGCGGCGGAGTCGTTCCGGTAGTAGTAGACGCGGGTGCCCGCCGGGGTGACGTCCTTGAAGTACACGCCGGTCTGCCTCGCGCGGTCCCGGACGGCGTGCACGTCGACTCCCGAGTCCGCGATCGAGTCGACGACGAACCGGCCGAGCGGATCGTCGCCGACCCTGCTCCACCATCCGGTCGGGATCCCGAACTGCGCGAGCCCCATCGCGACGTTCGACTCCGCCCCTCCGACGCCGAGCGCGAGAGCGCCGCCCTGCTCGGTGAGGCGCCCCGCAGTCGGGGAGTAGACGAGCGCCATGGTCTCGCCGATGCAGAGTGCGGCGACCCTCCCGGGGGAGGCCGTAGGTGTCGTCTCGCTCATGCTGCCAGTTCTTGCCGTCGCTATATTATGAAAACCTTTTCCATAATATCCGTTCACTGGCGGAGAGGTGAAGCACAGGCGGTATTCTAGGAGCCTGATGACCAACGACGGCCTTCGCGCCGATGAGGAGTGCAGATGCCGAGCGGCCGCAGCGAACGGGGTGAGGCCGTCGACCCCGCGACTGAGGTGTCGCGGGGTCCGAACGGCGTCAAGGCGGTGGAGCGCACCGCCCGAGTTCTGCTCGGGCTCGCCGCCCATCCCGAGGGCGAGACGCTTTCCGGGCTCTGCCGGAGCCTGGGTGAGCCGCTCGCGACCCTGCACCGCACGCTCGCCGCGCTCAGGTCCTACGATCTCGTGCGCGAGACCGCTGACGGCCGCTTCGCGCTCGGCTCCTCGACCGCCGTGCTCGCGGCGGCGTTCTCGGAGGGGCTGGACCTTCGACAGGAGGCGCGGCCCCTGATGGGCCAACTCCGGGAGCGCACAACGGAGACCGTGCATCTCGGAGTGCTCTCGGGAGCGCAGATCGTCTACATCGACAAGCTCGACAGCCCCAATGCGGTGCGCATGGTCTCGCGCGTGGGGGGCACGAACCCCGCCTACTCCACGGCGATCGGGAAGTGTATCCTCGCGCACTCCACTCACGAGGAGCTCGAGCGGGTGGCCGAGCTCACCGGGGTGCAGTTCGGCGTGCGCCTCGATCTCCCGGCGCTCGAGCACGAGTTCGAGCAGATCCGCGAATCCGGGTACGGGACCGACCTCGGTGCGAACGAGCCCGGCATCTGCTGCGTCGGTGCTCCGATCTTCGACATCAGCGGCGAGGCCGTGGCCGGTATCAGCGTCACCACCCCCGAGATGCGATTCGACGCGACGCGGGTCGAGGATCTCGGGAACCTCATCGCGGCGACGGCCGGGACGATCTCGGAACGGATGGGTTTCGTCGGCCGGCAGTAGCGATTCGGGATCGACTCTGCTATCGTTGCCCGGCTGCTTCTGATCCGGCCGGTCGACTCCTCTTCCCCGCGATGCTCCGCGTCTTCGCTCGCGAGACCCATGAATGTCGGTGGTCGGGTTCAGACTGGCACAGGACGAAAGGATCCTCGTGGCCCTCATCACGCTTGCACTTCGACATGCCAAGAAGTACTGGCTCTTCATCGCGATAGTGCTCGTACTGCAACTGCTCTCCACCATCGCCGCGCTCTGGCTGCCCAGCCTCAACGCGCAGATCATCGACCAGGGCATCGCCAAGGCCGACACCGATTTCATCTGGCGCACCGGCGGCGTCATGCTGATCATCTCTCTGGGACAGGTGATCACAGCGGTGCTGGCCGTCTACTTCGGCGCGCGCGCCTCGATGGGCGTCGGCCGCGACCTCCGCCGCGAGGTCTACCGCAAGGTCGACTCGCTCAGCACGCTCGAGGCGACGAGGTTCGGCGCGGGCACCCTCATCACCCGCGGCACCAACGACGTGCAGCAGATCCAGATGCTGGTGCTCATGACGCTCAACTTCATGGTGTCGGCGCCCATCATGGCCATCGGCGGCATCATCATGGCGCTCCGGGAAGACGCGGGCATGTCGTGGCTCGTATGGGTCTCGGTCGTGGTGCTCGCGGTGATCGTGGGCTTCCTGGTGCGGCTGCTGCTCCCGCTGTTCCGCAAGATGCAGGATCGCGTCGACGCGATCAACGGCGTGCTGCGCGAGCAGATCATGGGCATCCGCGTGGTCCGCGCCTTCGTGCGCGAGAGCTTCGAGGTCGACCGCTACGAGGTGGCCAACCGCAACATCACCGAGACCTCGGTCAAGGTGGGCAACATCTTCGTGCTGATGTTCCCCGTGATCATGATGGTGCTGCACGTGGCCACCGGCGCGGTGCTGTGGTTCGGCGGCCATCGCGTGGACGACGGGCTGGTCGAGGTCGGATCCCTCACCGCGTTCCTGCAGTACCTGCTGCAGATCCTCATGGCGGTGATGATGGGCGTCTTCATGACGATGATGATCCCGCGCGCCGTGGTCTGCGCCGAGCGCATCCGCGAACTGCTCGACACCGAGTCGAACCTCGCGTTCCCCGCCGCCGCGACCGTCGAGACGCCGAGAGCGGGCCGGGTCGAGTTCGACGGGGTCACCTTCGGCTTCCCGGGGGCGGAGAAGCCGGTCATCAAGGAGGTGAGCTTCACGGCCGAGCCGGGGAAGACGACCGCGATCATCGGGTCGACCGGTGCGGGCAAGACGGTGCTGCTCAACCTCATGCTGCGCCTCTACGACCCGCAGCAGGGGTCCATCACCGTGGACGGGGGTCCCGTGTCGGCGCTCACTCGCGAGCAGCTCGCGTCGACCCTGAGCCTGGTGCCGCAGCGCCCCTACCTGTTCTCCGGCACGATCGCGTCCAACCTCCGCTTCGGCCGCTCCGACGCGAGCGACGAGGAGCTGTGGGAGGCGCTGCGCGTCTCCCAGGGAGAGGAGTTCGTGCGGGCCAAGGAGCACGGGCTCGAAGAGCCGGTGTCCCAGGGCGGCACGAGCGTCTCGGGCGGTCAGCGCCAGCGCCTCTCGATCGCGCGGGCGCTCGTGGCGAAGCCGCTCGTGTACCTGTTCGACGACTCGTTCTCGGCGCTCGACGTGGCGACCGATGCGCGGCTGCGCGCCGCGCTGCCCGAGGCGACGCAAGGAGCCACCACCATCATCGTCGCGCAGCGCGTGTCGACCATCACCGAAGCCGATCAGATCCTCGTGATCGAGGACGGCGAGGTCGTGGGTCGCGGCACCCACGACCAGCTGCTCGAGACCAGCGAGGTCTACCAGGAGATCGTGCGATCGCAGCTCGAAGAGGCGGGCGACGACAAAGAACGCGCAGCGTTCGACTCGTCGACTGGTGCCGCCACAGCGGCAGCCCACGGAGCGAAGCGAGGGGTAGGAGAGGCGTAATGGCCGAGAAGAAGACGAAGAAGCGGGCCGCTGCGGCCCAGGGCGCGACGGCCACCGACGAGTTCGAGCTGCCCGACGACTACCAGCCCGACAACGACGACTGGTTCGGCTCCCAGCCGGTGAAGAAGGCCAAGCACTTCTGGCCGTCGGCGAAGCGCCTGATCGGCCTGCTGGCCCCCCATAAGTGGATGTTCACGCTCGTCGTGCTGCTCGTGGTGGGATCGGTGGTGCTCACCGTGATCGCCCCGAAGGTGCTGGGCCAGGCGATGGACGTCGTGTTCAACGGAGTCATCGGCAAGCAGCTGCCTGCCGGAGTCCCGCTCGAGCAGATCATCGCCGGGGCGCGGGCCGAGGGCAACACGCAGTTCGCCGACATGCTCGCGGGCGCGAACGTGGTGCCCGGCGAGGGGATCGACTTCGGCCTGCTCAGCCGGCTCATCCTCGCGGTGCTGGCGCTGTACCTCCTGGCGTCGTTCCTGATGTGGCTGCAGGGCTACCTCCTCAACCGCATGGTGATGCGCATCGTCTACCAGCTGCGCCGGGACCTCGAGGACAAGATCAATCGCCTCCCGCTCAGCTACTTCGACGGGCGCCAGCGCGGCGACGTGCTCTCGCGCGTCACCAACGACGTCGACAACATCCAGCAGGCGCTGCAGCAGGCGTTCTCGCAGCTGGTGCAGTCCCTGCTCACGGTGATCGGCATCGCCGCGATGATGTTCGTCGTGTCGTGGCAGATGGCGCTCCTCGCCCTCATCGCGCTGCCGCTCTCCGGCATCATCGCCGGCGTCGTCGGCGCGCGCGCGCAGAAGCTCTTCGTGGCGCAGTGGAAGCACACGGGCGACCTCAACGGCCACATCGAGGAGTCGTTCACCGGTCACGAGCTGGTGCGCATCTTCAACCGCGACGCCGAGATGGTCGAGGAGTTCGACCGCCGCAACGAGGGGCTCTTCTCGTCGGCCTACAAGGCGCAGGCGCTCTCGGGCACCATCATGCCGGCCATGCAGTTCGTGCAGTACCTCAGCTACGTGCTCCTCGCCGTGGTGGGCGCCCTCCGCGTGACCGCCGGGCAGATGACGCTCGGCGACGTGACCGCGTTCATCCAGTACTCGCGCGAGTTCTCCCAGCCCATCGGCGAGATGGCGGGCATGGCCAACATGCTGCAGTCGGGCGTCGCCTCGGCGGAGCGCACGTTCGAGCTGCTCGACGCGGAGGAGCAGGAGCCCGACGCCGTGTCGGAGCACCTGCCCGAGCGCACCGACGGTCACGTGCGGTTCGAGAGCGTGTCGTTCAGCTACACGCCGGATCAGCCGCTCATCGAGGACCTGTCGCTCGAGGCCAGCCCGGGTCACACGGTCGCGATCGTCGGTCCGACCGGCGCGGGCAAGACCACGCTCGTGAACCTCATCATGCGGTTCTACGAGTTGAACGGTGGCAGGATCCTGCTCGACGGCGTCGACATCACGAAGCTGTCCCGCGCCGAGCTGCGCGGGCAGGTGGGAATGGTGCTGCAGGACGCCTGGCTGTTCGACGGGGCGATCCGCGAGAACATCCGCTACGGACGCCTCGACGCCACCGACGAGGAGGTCGTCGAGGCGGCGAAGGCGACGATGGTGGACCGCTTCGTACGGCAGCTGCCCGACGGCTACGACACCGAGATCTCCGAGAACGCCTCGTCGCTGTCGGCCGGCGAGCGCCAGCTGCTCACCATCGCGCGGGCGTTCATCGCGAACCCGTCGCTGCTCATCCTCGACGAGGCGACCTCGTCGGTCGACACCCGCACCGAGGTGCTCGTGCAGAAGGCCATGCGGGCGCTGCGGGCCGACCGCACGTCGTTCGTCATCGCGCACCGGCTCTCGACGATCCGCGACGCCGACACCATCCTCATGATGGAGAACGGTCGCATCGTCGAGCAGGGGTCGCACGAGGAACTGCTCTCCCGGAAGGGCGCGTACTACACCCTCTACCGAGCGCAGTTCGCCGGCGAGGTGGACGAGACCCGCTCGGAGGAGCTGCTCACCGGATCGGTGCCGATCGCGACGCCGTCGGCTGCGGGTCAGGCCGAGCGATCCGCCGAGGAGCCGGAGGCGCCGGAAGCACCGCCGGCGCCGGCGGTGTGAATCCGAAGCGGCGACTTCCGCTAGGATGGTGAGGCCCCCCATGTGGCGGTATCTCGGCGAACTCCCCCAGGGCAGAAATGCAGCAAGGGTAGTCGGGCTCTACCGGGTGCATGGGGGGTCTTTCCATCCCCGCTGCCCGCCGGGGGTCGCGGGCAGCGCTTCGGGCTGCGCCCGCCACCGCTCAGGCACCCGAGATCGAGCCCCTGGTCAGTAGGCTGAGGGCATGACGTCCTCCCACGCTGCCGCGGTCATCGGCGCCGGGCCCAACGGGCTCGCGGCCGCCGTCACGCTGGCACGCGCCGGGGTGCCCGTCACGGTGTTCGAGGCCGCCGAGACCGTCGGCGGGGGCACCCGCACGGTCGAGCTCGTCGAACCGGGCGTGCTCCACGACGTCTGCTCGGCGGTCCATCCCCTGGCCCTCGCCACGGGGTTCTTCCGCGCCTTCGAGCTCGAGCGGCGCATGGAGTTCGCGGTCCCGGAGGCCTCGTACGCGAACCCTCTCGACGGTTCGAGCGGTTCGAGCTGCGGGAGCGCGGCGGGCCGGGGTGCGGATCGCGCCGCGGTCGCCTACCGGGATCTCGCCCGCACGGCCGACGAGCTCGGCCGCGACGGGGCCGCCTACGCGCGCCTCTACCGGCCGCTGCTGCGCCGACTCGAGGGCGTCGTCGACTTCGCGTTCGGCGGGAGCATGCTGCGATGGCCGGCGGATCCGCTCGCCGCCGTCGCGACCGGTCTGCGCTCCCTCGAGCAGGGCACGCCGCTCTGGAATGCGCGCTTCCGCGAGGAGTCGGCGCCCGCGCTCGTCTCCGGCGTCGCCGCCCACAGCATCGGCCGCATGCCCGCGCTCGCGACGGCAGCTGTGGGGACGGTGCTCGGCGCCCTGGGCCACGCTCGGGGCTGGCCGGTGCCGATCGGGGGATCCCGAGCCATCACCGATGCCCTCGCAGCGGACCTGCTCGCCCACGGCGGCCGCATCGAGACCTCTCGCGCCATCGCCGACGTGCGCGAGCTCGGCGGCTTCGGCGTCAAGCTGTTCGACACCTCCGCGCGGGGTCTCGTTCGCATCGCCGGCTCCGCGCTGCCGCGGAGGTACCGGCGGGCGCTCGCCCGCTTCCGGTACGGAGACGCCGCCACCAAGGTCGACTTCGTGCTCGACGGCCCGATCCCGTGGCGCGACCCGCGCGTGGCCGCCGCGCCCACTGTGCACCTCGGCGGATCCCGGGCCGAGACCGCCGCAGCCGAGCTCGAGGTGGTCCGCGGACGCCACCCGGAACGGCCGTACGTGCTGCTCGCCCAGACGGCCGGCTGCGACCCGAAGCGCAACCCCGAGGGCGTCGAGGCCGTGTGGAGCTACACGCACGTGCCCGCCGGCTCGACGGTCGACGTGTCTCAGGGGGTCATCGCCCAGATCGAGCGCTTCGCCCCGGGATTCCGGGATCGCATCCGGGCCTGCCGCGTCACCACGGCGGCGGAGCTCGCCGACTACAACCGCAACTACCACGGGGGCGATTTCAGCGCGGGAGCGGTGACCATGCGGCAGCTGCTCGCGCGCCCGGTCGTCGCAGCCGACCCCTGGCGCACCCCGGCCGAGGGCGTCTACCTGTGCTCCTCCTCGGCGTCTCCCGGCCCCGGGGTGCACGGCCTCGGCGGCTGGTACGCGGCGCGCTCCGCGCTGCGCCACGAGTACGGGCTGCCCGCGCCCGACCTCGGCGTCGACGCCTGAGTCAGCCGTCCATCGAGTTGCATTCCAACCCGTTCATGGATCTGTATTCCAACCCGTTCATCGAGCCTGAAGTCGTTCATCGAGCTTGTCGATATGAGCGATGAGTCCTGGTCTCGACAAGCTCGACCGACGGACTCATCTCGCCTATCAGGGCGATCCCCGACTGTTCATCTGATGAGATGCTGGGAGCCGCTCTTCGTACCCGCGAACCTCAATAAGCTGGTGGGGTGGCCGCAAGCATCTATCTCACCTCGGCCGAGGGGCGCACGGGCAAGAGCGCCGTCGCCCTCGGCGTGCTCGACGCACTGCTCGCCGAGGCTCCGCGCGTCGGGGTCTTCCGGCCGCTCATCAGGACGGCCGGGATCCGGGATCGCGTGCTCGAGCTGTTGCGGCCCCGGGCCACCGTCGACGCGCCGTACGAGGCCTGCGTCGGGGTGACCTACGAGGAGGCGCACGCCGATCCCGATGCCGCGATGACGCGGATCGTCGCCGCGTACCGCGCGCTGCGGGATCGCTGCGACGCCGTGGTGGTGGTCGGCTCCGATTTCTCCGATGTGGCCGCCCCGACCGAGCTGGCCTTCAACGCGAGGATCGCGGCGAACCTCGACACCCCTGTGCTGCTGGTGCTGGGCGGGCGCTCCAACGAGGAGGCCGAGCACCTCGGGCAGCAGCCGGCGCGCACGCCGGAGGAGATCGCCCAGCTGGCCGAGGTCGGGGTCGCCGAGCTGCAGGCCGAGCACGCGTCCGTGCTGGCGGCGCTCGTGAACCGGGCGGATCCGGATCGCCTGCCCGAGATCGAGCGCGCCGTCGCTGCCATGCTGCCCCCGGATGCGCCGGTGTGGGTGGTTCCAGAGGAGCTGCTGCTCGTGGCGCCCCCCGTCTCGGGGGTGATCGCGGCCGTGGAGGGGCGGCTCGTGCGGGGGTCGGCTGAGCTGCTGGCGCGCGAGGTGCGCGACGTGGTCGTCGCCGGCATGTCGATGGAGCACGTGCTGCCGAGGCTGCTCGAAGGCTCCGCTGTGGTGATCGCAGCGGATCGGGCCGAGACTCTGCTCGCCGTGACGATGGCGCACGAGGCCCCGACGTTCCCCACGATCGCGGCGGTGGTGCTGAACGGCGACTTCGAGCTGCCGGCCGACGTCGAGCGCCTGCTCGACGGCATCGACTCGACGCTGCCCGTGGTGCGCACCCGCTTCGGCACCTTCGACACCGCGCGCCGCATCTCGCAGTCGCGCGGGCTGCTGACGGAGGAGTCGCCCGCCAAGTTCGACACCGCGCTCGCGCTGTTCGCGCAGCACGTCGACGGCGCCGCGCTGCGCGAGCGGTTGCGCCTGCACCGGGGCGGCGTGCGCACGCCGGTGATGTTCGCGTACGATCTCTTCGCCCGCGCGGCCGCAGCCGAGGCGCGCATCGTGCTGCCCGAGGGGCACGACGACCGCATCCTTCGGGCGGCCAGCACGCTGCTCGCGCGCGGCACCGTACGGCTGACCATCCTCGGCGAGGAGGCCGCCGTGCGCAAGCGCGGCGGGGAGCTGGGACTCACGATCGACGATGCCGAGGTGATCGATCCCGCGACCTCGCCGCTGCGCCAGCGCTTCGCCGCCGAGTATGCGGCTCTGCGGGCGCACAAGGGGATGACGTTCGAGCGGGCCGGGGAGACGATGGCCGACGGCAGCTACTTCGGCACCATGATGGTGCACCTGGGGCTGGCCGACGGCATGGTGTCGGGCGCCGCGAACACCACGGCCCACACGATCAGGCCGAGCCTCGAGATCATCAAGACCCGCCCTGGCGTCTCGGTCGTGTCGAGCGTGTTCTTCATGGCGCTCGCCGACCGGGTGCTCGTCTACGGCGACTGCGCGGTCAATCCCGATCCCACGGCGGCCCAGCTCGCCGACATCGCGGTCTCGTCGGCCGACACGGCCGCGCAGTTCGGCGTGGAGCCCCGCATCGCGATGCTCTCCTATTCGACGGGAGAATCGGGATCGGGCGCCGGCGTCGACAAGGTGCGGGAGGCCACCGCGCTCGCCAGGGCGGCGCGGCCCGACCTGCTCATCGAGGGTCCGATCCAGTACGACGCCGCGAGCGATCCCGAGACCGGTTCGGCGAAGCTGCCGGGCTCGGAGGTGGCGGGGCGCGCGACCGTGTTCATATTCCCCGATCTGAATACGGGCAACAACACCTACAAGGCGGTGCAGCGCTCGGCCGGGGCGGTCGCGGTGGGGCCGGTGCTGCAGGGCCTCGCGAAGCCGGTCAACGACCTCTCTCGCGGGGCGACCGTCGAGGACATCCTCAACACCGTGGCGATCACCGCCGTGCAGGCGGGCATCTCCGCCGGTTGAGCGGGAGCGGCGCCGGCGCCCGCCGATCGGCGGAGCGCGGCGGTGCCGGGAGCAGAAGGAGCGCATATGCCGAACATTCTCGTGATCAACGCGGGCTCGTCGTCGATCAAGTACCAGCTGATCGACCCGGGCACCGGCGCGCGGCGCGCGTCCGGGCTCGTCGAGCGCATCGGCGAGGAGGTGGGGCGCATCGAGCACCGGGACGCCGCGGGATCGCGCGATGAGCTGGCGGTCGCGGTCCCGGATCACACCGCGGGCTTCGCCGCGATGCTCGACGCCTTCGCCCGGTCTGGCGCTCCGGTCGAGTCGCTCGGGATCGCCGCGGTGGGGCACCGCGTGGTGCAGGGCGGTGCCGAGTTCGTGGCGCCTGCGCTCATCGACGACCGCGTCGCGGAGCGCATCCTCGCCCTCGGCGTGCTCGCGCCACTGCACAACCCGGGCGAGCACGCGGCCATCTCCGCCGCTCGCGGAGTATTCGCCGACGTGCCGCACGTCGCGGTGTTCGACACCGCATTCCACCAGTCCATGCCGGTCGAGGCATACAGCTACGCGCTCGAGGCGGAGACGGCGGCCCGCCACGGCGTGCGCCGCTACGGCTTCCACGGCACCTCGCACCAGGTCGTGTCGCGGCGGGCAGCGGAGTTCCTGGGCCGGCCGCTCGCCGAGCTGCGCCAGATCGTGCTGCACCTCGGCAACGGCGCCTCGGCCTGCGCGATCGACGGCGGCCGCTCGGTCGACACCTCGATGGGTTTCACCCCGCTCGAGGGTCTCGTGATGGGCACCCGCACGGGCGACATCGACCCGGGCGCGCTGCTGCATCTGCTGCGCGCCGGGTACTCCGTCGATGAGCTCGACCGGCTGCTCAACCAGCGTTCGGGCCTGCTCGGCATAGCCGGCTCAAACGACATGCGCGACGTGCGGGCCGCCGCTGCGCTCGGAGACGAGGGAGCCCGGACCGCGCTCGCGGTGTACGCGCACCGCATCCGCCACTACCTCGGCGCCTACCTGCTCGAGCTCGGCGGGGCGGACGCCGTGGTCTTCACGGCGGGCGTCGGCGAGAACAACGCGGCGCTGCGGGCCGAGGTGTGCGCGGGCCTCGAGTGGTTCGGGATCCGCATCGACGACGCGCGCAACGAAGCGCCCGGCGGCGGTGCGCGGCGCATCGGCTCCGACGACTCGCGGGTCGAGGTGCTCGTGGTGCCGACGGACGAGGAGGCGGAGATCGCGCGGCAGACGCTCGAGCTGGTCGGCTGAGATCGCTGCGGCGGCGCGGCCCCGCGGTGGGCGGGATCTTCTCGAGTGGAGGATTTTCCGGCTGTTTCCGCGGAAA
>JASGDX010000130.1:0-3420 GCA_047606985.1 Leucobacter sp.
CTCCCGGACGCCCGCCCTGCCCCGTACCGGCGCCGACGTCGGCGCCGCCCGGCGCTCCCGCGACGGATCGCTCTCGCCAGCTCTCGCTCGCGAGCACGGCCTCGGAGCTCCAGGGAGCCGGGGGCTCGTCGGCGTGCCGCCTGGCCCTCCGCTCGGGAGCCGTCTGGGAGTCGAAGTCATCGCGCATGCAGCGACGCTAGAGCATCCGCGCGGCCGCGCTCCACCGCGCGAACCCCGATGTGGACGACACGCCCGCGACTGGGTGAAATCCCCCAGTTGTGAGCGAAGACGCGGCGCTTCCCCGTCAGCGCCCGCCACGGAGCCGAAACCCCGGCCGCGACCCTCAGCGCGTGACGATGCTCACGATCCGGGGCACGCGCACCACGACGTTCACGATGTCGCGGTCGCCCACGGCGCGCTGCACGGCGGCCGACGCGCGGGCAGCGGCCTCGGCATCGGCCTCCGAGACCGAGGCGGGCAGCGTGAGGCGATCCCGAACCTTGCCGTCGACCTGCACCACCAGCGTCACCTCGTCCTCGACGAGCAGCGAGGGGTCGGCCTCGGGCCACACCGCGAGCGCCACCGTTGGCTCGTGCCCCAGCTTCGCCCACATGTCCTCGGCGGCGTACGGCGCGAACAGCGACAGGATCACCGCGATCGCCTCTGCCGACTCGCGCACCGCCGGATCGGCCGCGCCGCAGCCAGAGTCGATGGCCTTGCGGGTCACGTTGACCTGGTCCATGAGGCGGGCGACGACCACGTTGAACTTGTAGGCCTCGACGAGGCCGGGCGCGTCGGCGAGCAGGCGGTGGGTGTGCTTGCGCAGGCCGGCGTCGCCACCGTCGAAAGCGGTCCCGGCAGGCGCCCCGGCCCGCGAGACGTCGTCGGCGACGCGCCAGGCGCGCGCCAGGAACTTCGCCGAGCCCTGCACCGACACGTCTGCCCAGTCGATGTCGTCCTCGGGCGGGCCCGCGAACGCGAGGGTCACGCGCAGCGCGTCGGCCCCGTGCTCGCGCAGCTCGCTCGCGAACTCGACGAGGTTGCCCTTCGACTTCGACATCTTCGCGCCGTCCTGCAGCACCATTCCCTGGTTCAGCAGCGCGGTGAACGGCTCCTCGAAGTCGAGGTAGCCGAGGTCGTGCAGCACCTTGGTGATGAAGCGCGAGTAGAGCAGGTGCAGGATGGCGTGCTCGACACCGCCCGCGTACTGGTCGATCGGACCCCACTGCTTCGCGAGTTCGGGATCGAAGGCCTGCGTCTCGTCGTTCGCCGAGAGGAAGCGCAGGTAGTACCAGGAGCTGTCGACGAAGGTGTCCATGGTGTCGGGATCGCGCAGCCAGGTCTCGCCGGGCCGTCCATCCGCGCCCGGCTCGACGACGGTCGCCCACTCGGTCGCCGCGCCGAGCGGCGAGGCGCCCTTCGGCTTGAGGTCGAGGCCCTCCGACGCCGGCAGGCGCACCGGCAGCTCGTCGGAGGAGACTGGACGCATCTCGCCCTCGTGCTCCCCCGTGCCGTGCAGGATCGGGATCGGCGTGCCCCAGTAGCGCTGCCGCGAGATCAGCCAGTCGCGCAGGCGGTACGTGGTGGCACCGCGGCCGGTGCCCCGCTCCTCGAGCACCTCGATCGCCTTCGCGATCGCGTCGGTCTTCGAGAGGCCGTCGAGCTCGCCCGAGTTGACGAGCACGCCGTCGCCCGCCGTGGCGACCCCGCTCTCGGCGGGGTTCGGCAGGGACTCGCCATCGGCGTCCCGCGCATCGACGACCACCCGCACGGGCAGCTCGAACTTCAGCGCGAAGTCGAGGTCGCGCTGGTCGTGCGCCGGCACGGCCATGATCGCGCCGTGGCCGTAGTCGGCGAGCACGTAGTCGGATGCCCATACGGGAATGCGCTCGCCGTTCACCGGGTTCACCGCGAAGTGGTCGAGGAACACGCCCGTCTTCTCGCGGTCGGCGTTCTGGCGTTCGATCTCGGTCTGCTTCTGCGTCTGCTCGAGATATGCCTGGAACTGCATGCGCGCCTCCTCCGAGGCGCCCGCGGCGAGCTCGGCGGCCAGATCGGAGTCGGGAGCGACCACCATGAAGGTGGCGCCGTGCAGGGTGTCCGGGCGCGTCGTGAAGACAGGCACCTTCTCCTCGCGGCCCTCGATCTCGAACTCCACCTCGGCGCCGCGCGAACGGCCGATCCAGTTGCGCTGCATGTTGAGCACCTTGGCCGGCCAGCGGCCCTCGAGCCCGTCGAGGTCGTCGAGCAGGCGATCCGCGTAGTCGGTGATGCGGAAATACCACTGCGTCAGCTTCTTCTTGACGACCACGGCGCCCGAGCGCTCGGAGGTGCCGTCCGCGAGCACCTGCTCGTTGGCGAGCACGGTCTGATCCACGGGATCCCAGTTGACCCAGCTGGCCTTGCGGTAGGCGAGGCCCCTCTCGTACATCTTCAGGAACAGCCACTGGTTCCAGCGGTAGTACTCGGGGTCGCTCGTGTGGAGCACCCGGCTCCAGTCGAACGACGGCGCGTACAGGCGGAACGACGCCTTCTGCTGCGCGATGTTGGCGTAGGTCCACTCGCGGGGGTCGACGCCGCGCTTGATCGCCGCGTTCTCGGCGGGCAGGCCGAAGGAGTCCCAGCCGATCGGGTGCAGCACGTCGTAGCCGCGGCCGCGCCAGTAGCGGGCGAGCACGTCGCCGAAGCAGAAGGCCTCGGCGTGCCCCATGTGCAGGTCGCCGGAGGGGTAGGGGAACATGTCGAGCACGTACTTGCGGGGCCGGTCGGACCCGTCGCCGACCTCGAAGGGCTTCAGCCGCTCCCACACCGGGAGCCACCGCTCCTGGATGGCCCTGAAATCGTAGCCCTCGGCTGTGCCGGTCTCGTCGCTCGCCTGCCGCTCGGCTGTGCCCGTCCCCTCGCTCGCCGCCTGCCGCTCGGCTGTGCCGGTCTCGTCGCTCGCCTGCCGCTCGCTCACACACACCTCGATATCGTTCGTGGGTTCGGGATCGCCCGCGTCCGAGCGCGGGCACACCCGTCTAGAATACCGCGCACCCGGCTCCGAGTCGGCCGTGATCCCGCCCCGGCCCCGACGAGCTCGCGCCGCAGGTACCAGCAGCGCCTCCGCGCCGATCCCGCGGAGTTCGAGGACACCCGGCTTCGCGCCCCGCGCCGTTTCTGCGGACGTCACCGTTCCTGCGGATGAGAGGGCTAGATCTCGTCCGCAGGAACGGTGAGCGCCGCAGGAATGGTCAGCGGGGCCGCCGTAGTAGCGTGCGGGATCGAGGCCGAGCAGTATCAACCCGCTCACGCGCTTCACTCTATCCCGGCGCGACCCGCCGCCGGTCGGTACAGCACGGCGCCGGTCGATACGGTGGTCGGGTGATCGAGCGGCGCGCGAGCGGGTTGATACTGCTCGGCCTCGATCCCGCACGCTAC
>JASGDX010000131.1:0-5430 GCA_047606985.1 Leucobacter sp.
CCTCGGCCTGCTTCGACAGATCGTCGAAGATGTGGAGCACGTGCTTGCCGGCGTACATCCAGTGCTGGCCGATGGCCGAGCCGGTGTAGGGGGCCAGGTACTTGAAGCCGGCGGGGTCGGAGGCCGGCGAGGCGACGATGGTGGTGTACTCCATCGCGCCCGCGTCTTCCAGCGCGCCCTTCACGGAGGCGATGGTCGAGCCCTTCTGGCCGATCGCCACGTAGATGCAGCGCACCTGCTTGGTGACGTCGCCCGACTCCCAGTTGGCCTTCTGATTGATGATGGTGTCGATCGCGATCGCGGTCTTGCCGGTCTGGCGGTCGCCGATGATCAGCTGGCGCTGGCCGCGGCCGACGGGGATCATGGCGTCGATCGCCTTGATGCCGGTCTGCAACGGCTCGTGCACCGACTTGCGCTGCATCACGCCGGGGGCCTGGAGCTCGAGAGCGCGGCGGCCCTCGGAGCCGGCGATCTCGCCGAGGCCGTCGATGGGGTTGCCGAGGGGGTCGACCACGCGGCCGAGGTAGCCCTCGCCCACGGGCACGGAGAGCACCTCGCCGGTGCGGGTGACCTGCTGGCCCTCCTCGATGCCGGTGAACTCGCCGAGCACCACGACGCCGAGCTCTTCCTCCTCGAGGTTCTGGGCGAGGCCCAGGGTGCCGTCGGCGAAGCGCACGAGCTCGTTGGCCATGACGCCGGGGAGGCCCGCGACGTGGGCGATGCCGTCGGCGGCGTCGACGACCGTGCCGACCTCGGTCTTGCCCGTCGTGGATGGGGTGTACGACGAGGCGAAGTCTTTCAGCGCGTCGCGAATCTCATCGGGGCTGATGGTGATTTCTGCCATTTCGTTCTCTCTATACTCTTCCGAAGGGGCACCCTTGGGGTGAAAAGTCTGGTTCTAACCCGCCAGTTGCAGACGGAGGTCGTCGAGGCGCGCACGGACGCTGCCGTCGATCACCTCGTTGCCGACCTGGATGCGCACACCGCCGACCAGCGAGGGGTCGACGACGGTGGTCACGCGGACCGGACGGCCCGCGTTCTGCTCGAGCAGCCTCGAGATGCGCTGCTGCTGCGTCTCGCTCAGCGGGGAGGCCGCCGTCACCGTGGCGAGCTCGGTGCCCCCCTGGTCGGCGACGACGCGCGCGCTCTCCCGCAGCGCCGGGCTGATGCGCCGGCCGCGGGGATTCGCGATGAGATGGCGCACCACCACGAGCGCTCCCTCGGAGAGCTTGCCCTCGAAGAGCCGGTTCGCGAGCCTCAGCTTCGCCTGCGTATCGCCGAGCTTGCTGCCGAGGGCGAGCTCGAGACCGTGATCGCTGTCGATCACGGCGGCCGCCGTGAGCAGCTCGTCGGCGAGCGCCCCGTTGCCGGCGGCCTCCGCGCGCAGCCCGAGCTCCTCGATACCCCCGACGAGTTCGTCGGGGGTCGACCAGGCCTGCACGACCGCGGCGGTCAGCACCGATCGCGTGTCCGCCGAGGCGGCGCCGAACAAGCGCTCGATCAGCTGCGTCTTCGAGTCGGCCGATGCCGAGCTGTCGGCGAGCGCTCCGAGCAGGGCGGGCGAACCGTCGATCTGAGCGGCGACGGCGAGCAGCTCGGCACCGGTGCTCGTGCCGAGCTCGCCGGTGAGAGCCGACCTCGCCGCGGCCAGCGCTTCGCGTGACGCACTGCCCATTACTTCGCTGCCTTCTCTGCGGCCTCGAGGTCGGCGATGAACCGGTCGACCAGCGCGGACGCGTTCTTGTCGTTCGCGAGCTGCTCGCCGACCACGCCGGAGGCGAGGTCGATCGCGAGGGATCCCACGTCCTTGCGCAGCGAGGTGACGGCGCTCTGCCGCTCGGCCTCGATCTGGGCCTGGGCGACCTGAGCGATGCGCGCGGCCTCGTGGCTCGCGTCCTCCTTGGCCTTCGCGACGATCTTGGCCGCATCGGCCCTGGCGGCGTCGCGGATCTCGCCGGCCTCTTCACGCGCACCGGCGAGCTGAGCGGTGTACTCCTGCAGCGCGGCCTCGGCCTTGGCCTGGGCTTCGTCGGCTCGCTGGATGCCGCCTTCGATGGCATCCCTGCGCGCGTCGAGCGCCTTGTAGACGTTCGGAAGCACCTTCCAGACCAGTACAGCGAGGACGACCAGGAACGCGAGCGTTCCATAGATCAGGTCGGGCGCCGAGGGAAGCAGCACGCTGTGCGACGAGCCCTCTTCTGCCGCGAGGATGAATGCTTTCAACATTCTTCTCTCTTCCTAGATGGTTGCGACAGGGATGTTTAGTTCGTGGGGAACGGGATGAACGCGACGCCGATGGCGATGAAGCAGAGCGCCTCGGTCAGTGCGATGCCGATCCACATCAGGGTCTGGAGGCGACCGGCGAGCTCGGGCTGACGGGCGACCGATTCGATCGTCTTGCCGACGACGAGGCCCACGCCGATCGCCGAGCCGATGACGGCCAGGCCGAAGGCGAGCGGAGCGAGATGACCAACCAACATATTGTGTTCCTTTCAGGGGTGGTTCGTGACGATGCCGTTGAGCTCAGTGCTCGTCGGCGAGCGCCATCTGGATGTAGATGGCGGAGAGAATCGTGAAGATGTAGGCCTGCAGCGCGCCGACGAAGAGCTCGAGCACGGTGAAGATGATGCCGAACACGAAGGTGCCCGCACCGAGCAGCCCGAGCATGTTGCCCTGGTTGACGAGCATCTCCTTGAAGAAGAAGTCGGTCGCCAGGAAGGCGAGCACGAGCAGCATATGACCCGCGACCATGTTCATGGTCAGTCGCAGGGTGAGCGTGATCGGGCGGATGATGAAGGTCGAGAGGAACTCGAGGACCGCGATGACCGGCTTGATGGCGATCGGCACGCCGGGCAGCCACAGCGCATTCCTGAAGAAACCGCCGCCGTGAGCCTTGATACCGGCGTAGATGAAGGTGACGTAGGCGATGACCGCCATGATCAGCGCATAGCCGATGAGACCGGTCGAGGCGATCTGGAGCCCGGGTATGATGCCCGTCAGATTCATCGCCAGGGTGCTGAAGAAGATGGTGAGGAGGATCGGCATGAACCGGTTGCCCTCCTTCTCGCCGAGCGTCTCGATGACGACGCTCTTGCGCGGGAAGTCCATCAGGAACTCCCAGGCGCTCTGGGCACGGGTGGGAATCACCTTGAGGCGGCTGGAGCCGATCCAGAGGATGGCGACCATCACCGCGATGGCGATCAAGCGGATCAGGATGATGCGGTTGATCTCGAACGGCGTGCCGGCGAAGAGCAGGGCCTCGGGGAAGAACTCCTCGATCTCCGGACCGTGGAACTCGCCATCGCCGGATGCGGCTGTGATGATCAGTGACGCGATATGGGTCAACAGACTTAGCTCCGTTTTCGGGGCGTCAGCACAAGGCGACACGACAATGAACATACAAATGTCACCAGCAGCGCAGAGAGAGCCCCGCTCGGGCTCTCAACCTGATGCGGCCGACAGCAACGTTTTCAGCCTAGCAGAAATCGGGCGGTCATTCGCCACCCTCGCGGCCCGACGCGGGCGCGACGGACTGCCCTGGCAGCTCGATGTCGCCGACGTAGGGCATGCGGGATCGCGCGAAGACCACCACGTCGATCACCATCGAGGCGACCACGTTGACGAGAACGGCGATGAAGAAGACCCGACCGTTCAGCCACTCCTGTCCGAGCAGCACGGCCATCGCGATGATGAAGACCACCATCTTGAGCGCCCATCCGCCGAGGAACACGGCGAAGAACTTGCCGATGTTCTCGGGGCCGTCGAAGCGGGCGGCGATCAGCATCGCGACCGCGGTGAGCCCGAGGTAGAGCGCCGCCATCACCACGCCGAGCACCGCGCTCACGACACCGCGCTCACCCGCGACCAGTGCCCCGATCACCCCTGCGATGAGGCCGATGACCACGGTCGCGATCCCCGACCAGACGAGCGATTGGCGAAGCATCCGAACGTTCGAGGCGGGGCGGCTCATGACTCACGATCGTAGCAAACCCCGCTGGGCGAGCCAGGCGCGCACCCTGACCGCGGGCATGAGCGTGACCACGAGGCTGAGCACTCCCCCGGCGATCGCGACGACGGACGGCCAGAAGAAGCTCTGGGTGGTGAACACGAGCAGACAGGCGAGCGAGATCATCGCGGTCCACAGGTAGAAGATGGTGACGGCCTGCAGCGGCGAATGCCCCATGTCGAGCAGGCGGTGGTGGAGGTGCAGCCGGTCGGCTGCGAACGGGCTCTTGCCCGCACGCAGCCGCCGCATCACCGCGAGCGAGAAGTCGGCGAGCGGCAGTGCGAGTACCGCGATGGGCAGGATGATGGGGATGTACGCGGCGAGCACGAGCTTCTGGTCGAGCGCGTCGGGGTTCAGCTCGCCCGTGACGGACACCGTCGAGGTCGCCATCAGCAGCCCGACGAGCAGCGCCCCGGTATCCCCCATGAACATGCGGGCCCGATGCCAGTTGAAGGGCAGGAAGCCCGCGCAGATCCCCACGACCACGGCCGCGATCAGGCTCGCGAACGCGACTGAGTCGAACTGCCCCATCTGCGCGTGCAGCAGCAGCGTGTAGACGAAGAACAGCGAGTTGGCGATGATCGCCACCCCCGCGACGAGGCCGTCGAGACCGTCGACGAAGTTCACCGCGTTCATCACGAGCGTCATCAGGAACACGGTGAGCACGAAGTTCATCACGGGAGATGCCACGATCAGCGTGTAACCGAGCGGCAGCGACACGATCTGCACGCCGTTCCACGCCAGCAGTCCGGCGGCGGCCAGCTGAGCGGCCAGCTTGATCATCCAGTCGAGGTCGAGCAGGTCGTCGAGGATCCCGACCACCGCGATGAGCGCGCACGCCCCGAGCAGCGCCCAGATCCTGGTCCCGCTCGCGTACAGGGAGGCGAACTCCGTCTGCGTCCCCGCCACCGCGAACGCGGCGAGGAGCCCGATGAACATGGCGACCCCGCCGAGGCGCGGCGTCGGCGTCTGGTGCACGTCGCGCGCGCGCACCTCCGGGGCGAGCCGGAAGCGGCGGCTCAGGCGCAGCACCGCGTATGACGCGGCTCCGGTGACGACGGCCGCAGCCGCGACGACGACCAGATAGGGCAGCACGTCACTCCCCGAAGGTCACCTGCGGCAGCAGCTCGGCGATCGCGTCCCGAGTCACCCCGCCCTCGCGGAGCACGCGCAGCTCGCCGCCGTCCTCGGTCAGCGCCGTCGCCTCGATGATCGTGGAGGCGACGCCGTCGCCATCGGACTCCCCCGCATCGAGGTACGCCGCGACGGCGTCGCCGAGCATCTCCAGCGCGCCGGACGCGGTGCGGGCCGCGGGCTCACCGGTCCGGTTCGCCGATGAGACGGCGAGCGGTCCGGTCTCCTCGAGCAGTTCCAGCGCGAGCGGGTGGTTCGGGATCCGCAGCGCGACCGTTCCGCCGGTCTCG
>JASGDX010000132.1:0-5671 GCA_047606985.1 Leucobacter sp.
GAGCGCGATCGAGGAGCGGCGGCTGGTGGTGATGTACCAGCCCATCGTCGACGCCGTCGAAGACCGGATCGTGAGCTTCGAGGCGCTGATCCGTCCGAGCGCGGACGAGCTCGCCGACATCCCGGCCGAGGTCATCGTGCAGGAAGCCCGCCGGCTGGGACTGCTCACCGAGCTCAGCATCCACGTGATCGACACGGCGGTGCGCGACCTCGGCCGCTTCAACGAGATCGCGCCCGAGCTCGACACCGTCAGCGTCAACATCGACGTCGAGCAGGTGACGGATCCGGTGTTCCAGGAGGTGATGCTGCAGGCGCGCGGCAGGTGCGGCTTCGGGATCTCGCTCGAGCTCAGCGAGACATCGCTCAACCGCAGCTCCGCCGATCTGCATCGCGAACTGCAGCGCCTCCGCAGCGCCTCCGTGAAGATCGCACTCGACGACTTCGGGCGCCGCTCGTCCACCCTGCTCTCGCTGCTGCGCTATCCGGTCGACGTGCTGAAGATCGACCGCGTGCTCATCTCCGACATGCACCTGCCGAAGCAGCAGGAGGTCATCCGCTCGATGGCGGCGCTCGCCCGCAACCTCGGGGTCGAGATGATCGTCGAGGGCGTCGAGGATCGCGCCACCTGCGAGGAGCTCGCCCGGGTCGGCGTGCGGCTCATGCAGGGCCATCACTTCGGCGAGGCGCTCTCCGCCGACGAGATGCTGCGGCGGCTCGCCGATCACGGGCTGTGCGCTCGCCCGGAGCCGGGCTCGCAGCAGCACGATGCTCCGCGGGTGCGGCGGACGAGGGAGACGCGGGCCGGCTGAGGGCGACGCGCAGCACCGGGGGGCCGGGACGCACGGCGGGAACGCGCAGCGGACGGTGCCCCCGACCGAGCAGCGCAGACCGATCGACACCCGACAGCACACCCGAGCGGCACCGCCGCGGAACGGAGGAGACCATGGCACGAGCCCGGACGATCGCCCTCGGGGCGGGACTCGGCTCGACAGCGGCCGGCGCCGTGTGGCTGTGGCGCAACCAGGGCGAGATCGCCACGCGGCGCCCCGTCAACGAATGGACGTTCACGCACATGAACCGGGTGATGCCGACCGAGGCGATCCCGCGCCCCGCGACCTGCCGCGGGCTCGCGGAGCGCGGCCTGCTCCCCGAGATCGAGTACGCGTTCGACGGCCGCGTACGCCCGCTGTCCGATCTGCACCGCCGCACGCACACCACCTCGTTCCTGGTGGTGCACCGGGGCCGCGTGCTCGCCGAGCAGTACCCCGGCCGCTTCGCGCACCCGGGCACGCGCTTCCAGTGCTACTCGCTCTCCAAGTCGATCACGTCGATGCTCATCGGCATCGCGATCGAGCGCGGCGAGATCGGTTCGATCGAGGATCCCGTCACCCGATACCGCCCCGAGCTCTCGGGCAGCGCCTACGACGGCCCCACCATCGCGCACCTGCTCGACATGACGAGCGGCGCCGGCGGCCTCGAGGACTGGACGGTGCCGGACGCGCCGATCCTGCGCTTCCAGGAGGCGGTGACCACGGGCGGCTCGGTGCTCGACGTGATCCGCTCGCTCCCCCGCGTCGCCGAGCCCGGCACCGCCTTCAACTACTCCACCATGGAGAGCCACGTGCTCGGCTGGGTGGTCGAGGCGGCCACCGGCCGCACCCTCGCGCAGCTCGCGAGCGAGCGCCTCTGGCAGCCGATGGGCGCCGAGCACGACGGCTACTACTTCCTCACCCGCGGCCGCCCGCGCACCGCGCTCGGCGGCGGCTCGCTCAACGCGAGCGCCCGCGATCTGGCGCGCCTCGGACTCATCATGGCGAACGGGGGCCGCTCGGGATCGGAGCCCGGAGCCGTGCAGATCGTGCCCGAGGCCTGGGTCGAGCGCAGTCGCGGCAGCGCGGCGCCCCATCTGCAGGTGGGAGCGCTCGTGGCGGGCGGCGGCTACGAGCACTACGGCTACGCGAACCAGTGGTGGACGCTGGGCGGGCCGCACCGCGAATTCACCGGCCTCGGCGTGCACGGGCAGTACCTCTGGGTGGATCCCGATCGCGAGACCGTGATCGTGAAGACCAGCGCCTGGAACACCGCCGACGACGAGGCGCGCGACCTCGAGACCGTCGCAGCCTTCCGCGCGATCACGGCCGGGCTGGCCGAGGACGGGGATCCGGGCGGCGAGGCCGATGGCACCGGGCCGGGCGGTCCGGCCGTCGCCGCGCGATAGGGTCGTTCCATGGTGGAGGAACGGCGCGGGAGCGGGCGCGGCGAGGGGCGTGACGGAGGGCGCGGCGGGAGGCGCCCTGCGCAGCTGAGCCGCGCGGTGATCGTCGACGCCGCGGCGGCCGTCGTCGAGCGCGACGGGGCCGACGCGCTGACGCTGCGGCGCCTCGGCGCCGAGCTGGGCACGAACCACACCGCGGTGCTGCGCCACTTCGCCGGCAAGGACGGGATCGAGCGACGCTCGAAGCGGGGGACTCCCGCTTCCGCCGATTGAGCGACGCACCCGCCGATTGAGTGCGCTCCTCAGCCGAGGCGCTCGATCTCCTTCCGCAGCGCGCCCTGCTCAATGCCGAGCGCCCACTCGCTCACGTCGGCGACGAAGTTCGTGTAGGCGTCGACCTCGAAGGGCTCGGGGCTGTTCGCGTAGCAGCCGAAGCCGTCGATCGCCATGAAGATGCGCACGCAGGCGGCGAAGGGATCGGCGGGCGCGAACGCGCCTGCGGCGCACCCCTCCTCGATGAGCGCTATCATGCGCTCGCGATCGAGGCCCTCCTGCTCCTCGATCGCCGCGGCGAGCGCCGGCGTGAAGCGCGCCAGGTGCCTGGCGTTGAGCCACAGGCGCGAGAGGTCGACCGAGTCGACCTGGGCGCGGTGCACGAACGAGGCGAGGCGCTCGAGCGGGGCGCCCTGATCGGCCTGCAGCCGCTCCCGCTCCCCCGAGACCGCCCCGAGGAAGGCCGCGATCACCAGGTCCTCGGCCGCCGGGAAGTAGTGGCTGATCAGACCGGGGCGCACGCCGAGCCGCTCGGCCACGGCGCGCAGCGTGATGCGCTCGAGTCCCTCCTCGAGCGCGATGCGCGAGGCCTCTGCGAGGATCTCGGCGCGGCGCTCCTCGGGCTGCTTGCGCACTCGTGCGGCCCCGTTGCTTGACACCATGCCGATCATCCTATTGTATTAATGACCAATAGAGTCCATTGGCCTCACGACCAATAGCAGCGCTGCTCCGCATGTCGCCCCGCAACGATGCTCGGGACTCCGCCGAGAGGAACCACCCGTGACCACCCCTTCCCCCGAATCCGCGCAGCCCGGCTCCGAGGAGTTCGTCGACGTCGCCACGCAGCCGGAGACCCGCGGCATCGAGCTCATCGGCGACGACGAGCGCCACGGCAAGCCCCGCGATCTCTTCCCCGTGTGGGCCGCGACCATGGTGAGCGTGCTCAACTTCACCATCGGCGCCTCCTTCACCGCGGTGCTCGGCCTCGAGATCTGGCAGGCGATCGCCGTGACGCTCGTCTCCTCCCTGCTCTGGGTCTTCCCCGGCATCGTCGCCATCAGCGGTCCCGCTTCGGGCACCTCCGGATCCGTGGTCCAACGCGCGATCTACGGCTTCCGCGGCAATAAGATCGTCATCGCGTTCTACGGCTGGTTCATCTCCGGCGTGTTCCTCGCCCTCAACTGGGTCGCGTCCTCGTTCATGGGTGCCGAGCTCTTCTCCCAGGCCGGCGCGGGCGACAAGACGCTGTGGCTCATCATCGTCACGATCGTGGTCTCCCTCATCACCGTGCTGGTCGCCGTCTACGGGCACGCCCTCATCCTCAAGGCCTACACCGCGCTGACGGTCGTGCTGCTCGCCATCTTCATCGTCGTGAGCGGCTTCATCCTGCCCAGCGTCGACTGGAGCTTCACCCAGCCCGTGCCGCTCGAGGGCGTCTCGCTCTGGTCGAGCCTCACCATCGCGTTCGCCATCCTCGCCTCGAGCCCGCTGTCGTTCTCGAACAGCGCCGACATGGCTCGCTACCTGCCCCGCGACGCCAAGCCCTCGCGCATCATCCTCGCGACCGCGCTCGGCGGCGCGCTCCCGTTCATCGTGTTCACCATCGTGGGCGCGCTGCTCGGCAGTGTCGTCTCGGCCGACGCGCTCGAGTTCGGCATCGAGTACGCGCTGCTCGACATGCTGCCGGTCTGGCTCGGCCCCGTGCTGGTGATCGGCGTGATCGTCAACACGGTCGCCCTGAACGGCATGACCACCTACACCGCGAGCATGGCATTCCAGTCGATCGGCGTGCCGATCCGCCGCATCCCCTCCGCCATCCTCATCGGCGTGCTCGGCACCGCATTCACCATCTACCTCGTGATGTCGACCAACCTCATCGACGCCGTCAACCTGATGCTGCAGTTCCTGCTCATCATCTCCGCGCCCACCATCGCGGTCTACGTCGCCGACATCGCGCTGCGCCGCAACCGCTACGACGGCCTCGAGCTCTTCGATGAGCGGCCGGGCGCGAAATTCTGGTACCACGGCGGCTTCAGTCTGATCGGTCTCGCCTCGGTGATCGCCGGCGGTGTCGCCACCGCGCTCTTCCTGGCCACCGACATCTGGGCCGGCCCGCTCGCCGCCGCCCTCGGCGACATGACCCTCGAGTACCCCGCGCCCATCGACCTCTCGGTGCCGTTCGGCATGCTCGTCTCGATCGTGGTCTACACCGTCCTGGCGAAGCGGCGCATCCGAGCCCAGCTGGAGGCGTGAGCGAGCGGCGCGCGGACGATATCGGGGCGCGGCGTGCAGAACGGCGTCCTGCTCGATGCGAGCCGCACGCTCGACGGGGCGTCAGTGCCGTCATCCTGCGTGAGCTTGCGAATCGCAGGATCCACCCACGAGATGCTGCGACTCCTCCGGCGCGCAGCATGACGGCGAAGATATCCCGTGAGCTTGCGGCACATGCCGCAGGCGCTCACTCCCCCATGCGGTTGCGGGTGCGCATGGCCCGGTCGGCCTCGCGCTTGTCCTGCCGCTCGCGCAGGGTCTGGCGCTTGTCGTACTCCTTCTTGCCCTTCGCGAGGGCGATCTCGACCTTCGCGCGGCCGTCGAGGAAGTAGAGGCGCAGCGGCACGATGGTCATGCCGCCCTCTCGGGTCTTCTGGTAGAGCTTGTCGATCTGCTGGCGGTGCAGCAGCAGCTTGCGCTTGCGACGGGGGGCGTGGTTGGTCCACGATCCGTTGAGGTACTCGGGGATGTAGGCGGCGTCGAGCCAGGCCTCTCCGCGCTCGATGAACACGTAGCCGTCGACGAGCGACGCGCGACCCATGCGCAGCGACTTCACCTCGCTGCCCGTGAGCACCATGCCGGCCTCGTAGGTGTCGAGGATGTGGTACTCGTGGCGCGCCTTCTTGTTCGAGGCGATCAGCTTCTCGCCGGTCTCCTTGGGCATGGTCACGTCCTCTCCGCCGTTCGGGGTCGACGCGCGATGCGGGATCCCGAACGCGCGAACGACCAGCCTACACCCGCGGAGCCCCTCGCGAACCGCTGCTCAGACCCGGAGGTACCGGGTGATCGCGATCTTCGCGGCGATCGCCGAGAGCACCACGCCCACCACGAGCAGGATCGGCGGCACGATGAGCGACTGCTCGACCGTGATGTAGCTCGTGAACGGCGCCTCGCTGGCGAGGAAGCCCTGCAC
>JASGDX010000133.1:0-6803 GCA_047606985.1 Leucobacter sp.
CCTCGACGCCGTCGGTCGCCGCGAGCGCGCGCAGCCCGTCGAGGGTGGCGAGATCCCGCACCTCGGGGATCCGCGCCCGCAGCGACTGCTTCGACGCCTCGCGGGCGATCCGCGCCCACTTCGCGAGGCCCTTCGCGACCTTCTCTGCACCGCCGGCGCCGTCCCAGCGCGACACGGAACGCGCGGCCTGCCACGGCGCCACCGCGTCGACGCCGAACTCGGTCGCCTGCTCGATCGCCCGCTCGTCGCGATCGCCCTTCGCGAGCGCCTGCACGAGCACGAGCCGCGTCTCCGGTTCGGGATCGGATCGCACGGTCTCGAGGCGCACCGCGAAGCGATCCCTCGCAGCGTGCTCGACGACGCCCTCGCCGAGCGCGCCGCGGCCGTCGCCCACGAGGATGCGCTCGCCCACACGCAGACGGCTCACCCGCACCGCGTGGCGCGCCTCCTCACCGATCACCTCGACGAGCGCGCCGGCGACGAGGGCATCGTCGGCGAGATCCTCGCGGTAGTAGAGGTTGGCCACGATCAGCCCTGGCGGAAGAAGCGGTCCCGGAGCTTGCCGAACAGTCCCTGCTGGAACTCGCCGAGATGGGGCGGCTCGTCCTTGCGCAGCGAGGCGAGCTGGCGCACGAGATCCCGCTCCCGGTTCGACAGCTTCGTCGGCGTCGCGACCTGCACCGCGATCTTCAGGTCGCCCCGCATGGTGCTGCGGAGCCCCTGGATGCCGCGGCCGCGCACGGTGAGCACGTCGCCCGACTGGATGCCCGGCTCGATCGTCACCCCGACGTCGCCGTCGAGCGCGGCGAGCCTCGCCTCGGCGCCGAGGATCGCATCGGTCATCGACAACTGCATCGTGCAGAGCAGGTCGTTGCCGTCGCGGCTGAACACGTCGTGATGCATCACCCGGAACTCGATGAAGAGATCGCCGTTGGGGCCGCCGCCGGGGCCCACCTCGCCGCCGCCGCGCATCTGCAGGCGGGTGCCGGTGTCGATGCCCGAGGGGATGTCGATCGGGATCGTGCGCCGCTCGCGCACCCGGCCCTTGCCCCCGCACTCCACGCAGGGGTGCTCGATGATCGTGCCGTAGCCCTGGCAGCTGCCGCACGGATGCATGGTCACGACGTTGCCGAACAGCGAGCGCACCTGGCGCTGCACCTGCCCGTGGCCGCCGCACATGTCGCAGGTGACGGGCTGCGTGCCCGGCTGGCAGCAGCTGCCCTGACACACGCCGCAGAGCACGGCCGTGTTGACGGTGATCTCGCGCTGCGCTCCGAAGATGACCTCGCCGAGCTCCACGTCGACGCGGATCATCGCGTCGTCGCCGCGCTCGGCCCTGGGCCTCGGGCCGCGCTGCCCCGACCCGCCGAAGCCGCCGCCGAAGAAGGTGTCGAAGATGTCGCCGAAGCCGCCCATGCCGGCCTGGCCGCCCATGTCGTAGCGCTGCCGCTGCTCGGGATCGCTCAGCACGTCGTAGGCGTGTGTGACGTCCTTGAAGCGCTCGGCGGCCTCCTCGCTCGGGTTCACGTCGGGGTGCAGCTCGCGCGCGAGCCGCCGATAGGCCTTCTTGATCTCTTCGGGCGTCGCTTCGCGCGGCACGCCGAGGGTCTCGTAGTGGTCGGCCACTGTAGTCAGCTCCTCAGAACGGGGGTCGGGTGAGAGTCGGATTCGCGGGCTACTGGTCTTCGCCCAGCAGCCGGTTGAGGTAGCGCGCCACCGCGCGCACGGCGGCGATGTTGCCCGCATAGTCCATGCGCAGCGGGCCGAGCACGCCGAGCTTCGACGTCGACGTGCCCTCCTGCTCGTAGCTGGAGGCGATCACCGAGGTGGCGGAGAGGCCGTACACCTCGTTCTCGCGGCCGATCGAGGCGGCGACGTCGCGCCCGTCCTGCACCAGCTCGCCGAACAGGCGCAGCAGCGTGACCTGCTCCTCGATCGCCTCGAGCACCGCGGGCAGCGCGCCCGCGAAGTCGCCGGGGCGCGAGATGTTCGCCGCGCCCGCGACCGCGATGCGGTCGTTGCGATTGGCCTGGAGCTGGTTGCGCACGACTTCGATGACCCGCCGCACGAGCTCGGCCTCCTCAGGGCGCATGGTCGTCTCGACCCGCCGCTGGAGCTCCGAGACGGCGGCGACCGCCGTCTCGACATCGGCGCCCACCGCGGCTGCGGCGATCTGCTCGCGCAGCCCGTGCACCCAGGCCTCCGCCGCCCTGGATGCCGGCAGCCAGGCGATCTGCTGCTCGACCACGCCGCTGCCGAGGATCAGCACGCACAGCAGGCGGTCCTCGCCGAGGGCGACGAGATCGATGTGCCGCACGACGGTGCGCCGCAACGACGGGTACTGAGCGACGGCCACCTGGTTGGTGAGCTGGGCGAGCAGCCGGACGGTGCGCGCCATGACGTCGTCGAGATCGCTGGACTCGCCGAGGAAGCGCTCGATCGCGGAGCGCTGGGCCGAGGTGAGCGGGCGGATCTTCGCGAGCGTGTCGACGTAAAGGCGGTAGCCCTTGTCGGTGGGCACCCGTCCGGAGGAGGTGTGGGGCTGGGCGATCAGCTCGTCCTCCTCGAGCAGCGCCATGTCGTTGCGGATCGTTGCCGCGGAGACGCCGAAGCTGTGCCGGTCGACGATGGCCTTCGAGCCAACGGGCTCGTTCGAGGAGACGTAGTCGCTCACGATCGCGTGCAGCACCGCGAGACTGCGCTCGGAAACCATACTTCCCTCCTCTCCTGGCACTCGGGTGTTCCGAGTGCCAAGTCTACCGCAGCGGCGGCGGGCTAGCCCAGCAGCCGATGCACGACGGTGTCCGCGAGCAGCCGTCCGCGCAGCGTCGGCACGACGCGCGCCTCCCGCCCGGCGGCGGCGATCGCTGCACGGCCGTCGAGGAGCCCGTCGGCGATGAGCTGCGGGATCGCCCGGCGCTCCTCGGGCGTCAGCACCGAGGCCGGCAGGCCGTCGGCGATCCGGGTCTCGAGCAGGATCCGCTCCTCTCGGCGCGCCTCGTCGCTCAGCGTCTCCCTGGCGTGGGCGGGAGAGATCCCGGCCTCGATGCGCTGCGCGTAGGCGCCGGGGTGCTTCACATTCCACCAGCGCACGCCGCCCACGTGGCTGTGCGCGCCCGGCCCGGCCGCCCACCAGTCCTCCCCGGTCCAGTAGGCGAGGTTGTGCCGCGACCGCGTCTCGGGGCCGCGCGACCAGTTGCTGATCTCGTACCACGAGAAGCCAGCTGCGGCGAAGCGGTCGTCGGCCAGCTCGTACATCTCGGCGTGCAGATCCTCGTCGGGCTCGGGCACCCGGCCCCGCCGGATCTGCGCCGCGAGCTTCGTGCCCTGCTCGATGATCAGCGCATACGCCGAGACGTGATCCGGCTCCGTGGCGAGCGCGGCGTCGATCGAGCGCTCCCAATCGGCGAGGCTCTCCCCCGGCGTGCCGTAGATGAGGTCGACGCTCACCTGCAGACCGGCCTCCCGCGCCCACCGCGTCACGAGCGGGATCCGCTCGGGCGTGTGGGTGCGGTCGAGCGTGCGCAGCACGTGCGGCACCGCCGACTGCATGCCGAAGCTCACCCGGGTGAACCCCGCGGCCGCGAGCGCCAGCAGATACTCGGCGTCGACCGAGTCGGGGTTCGCCTCGGTCGTCACCTCCGCGCCGGGGGCGAGACCCCACTCGTCCCGGATGCGGTCCAGCATCGCCACCAGGTCGCGCGCGGGCAGCAGCGTCGGCGTGCCACCGCCGAAGAACACGGTCGACGCCGGGCGATCCCGAATCCCCGCGCGCCGCAGCACCGCGGCGCCGAAGCCCAGCTCGCGCCGCACCTGCCGCGCGTAGTCGTCGCGCCTGGTGCCGCCGAGCTCGCTCGCCGTGTAGGTGTTGAAGTCGCAGTAGCCGCAGCGCACGCGGCAGTAGGGCACGTGCACGTAGACCCCGAAGCGGCGCCCCTCGGCTCCGGTCGCGGCGCTCGCGGGGAGGGATCCGTCGGCCGGGGCCGGGTCGCCCTCGGGGAGGATGCTCGGCATCGATCAGGCCGCTGGCTGCCCGCCGGGGGCCCCGGGGGCCAGCGCCGCGAGCTGCGCCGACACGGCGTCGATGGCGGTGCGGATGTCGGATCGGGCCTTGAGGCCGAGCAGGCCGTTCTTCGGCGCGAACAGGAAACCCCTGGCCACGCCCCACACCGTGTCGTCGTCGCGGTGCTCGACGAGGAAGAGCTGCTCCCCCACTGCGCCGTTCTCGTCGCTCGTGCCCCAGGCGAAGCCGACCCTGCGCTCCTCGGCCACCGTGTACACCACGAGCACGCCGCGCGGATCCTGCCCCTCGGCGCGCAGCGTCGCCGTGGTGCCGGCGACCACGTAGGGCTCGCCGTCCGGACCGAAGTGCTCCTCGACCGTGTCGGCGGCCTGCGGCACCCCGTCGCGGCCGAAGACGAGTCCGGCGTAGTGCGATCCCTCGCCGCGCACCACGTCCTCGACGAGCACGCCGCCGCCGCGCTGCGCCCCCCAGGTCATGAGCAGGTTGGAGGCGAGCAGGAAGCGCTCCTGCCCGCTGCCCAGCCGCAGCTCCTCCTCATACGGAGTGCTGTCCTCGGGCGGGAAGCGCATGAGGTCGGGCAGCTTCGACGCGCCCACCGCCGCGTAGGCGACGGGCATCTCGACATGGCTGCTGCGCTTCGGCTGCTCCTTCTTGCTCACCTCTTGGCCTCCCTGCCATCCACGTCTCCGGAGAGCGCGGCGATGAACGCCTCCTGCGGCACCTCGACGCGGCCCACCATCTTCATGCGCTTCTTGCCCTCCTTCTGCTTCTCGAGCAGCTTGCGCTTGCGGCTGATGTCGCCGCCGTAGCACTTGGCGAGCACGTCCTTGCGGATCGCGCGGATGGTCTCGCGGGCGATGACCCTGGCGCCGATCGCCGCCTGGATCGGCACCTCGAACTGCTGGCGCGGGATCAGCTTGCGCAGCCGCTCGGCCATCATGGTGCCGTAGTGGTAGGCGTTGTCGCGGTGCACGATCGCGCTGAACGCGTCGACCTTGTCGCCCTGCAGCAGGATGTCGACCTTCACCAGGTCGGCCTCCTGATCCCCCATCGGCTCGTAGTCGAGGCTCGCGTAGCCCTGCGTGCGGCTCTTCAGGTGGTCGAAGAAGTCGAACACGATCTCACCGAGCGGCATGCTGTAGCGCAGCTCGACGCGCTCGCCGAGGTACTCCATGCCGAGGAGGCTGCCGCGGCGGCTCTGGCAGAGCTCCATGATGGCGCCGACGTAGTCCTTGGGCGCGAGGATCGCGGTCTTCACCACGGGCTCGCGCACGCTCGCGATCTTGCCGTCGGGGTACTCCGACGGGTTGGTCACGGTGACGCTCTTGCCGTCGTCGGTGGTGACCTCGTAGATCACGCTGGGCGCGGTGGCGATGAGGTCGAGGTCGAACTCGCGTCGCAGCCGCTCGCTGATGATCTCGAGGTGCAGCAGGCCGAGGAAGCCGCAGCGGAAGCCGAAGCCGAGCGCCACCGAGGTCTCGGGCTCGTACTGCAGCGCGGCGTCGGAGAGCTTGAGCTTGTCGAGCGCCTCGCGCAGGATCGGGTAGTCGCTGCCGTCGAGCGGATACAGGCCCGAGAACACCATGGGCTTGGGATCGGTGTAGCCCGGCAGCGCCTCGGTCGCAGGGCGCCGCTTGCCCGTCACGGTGTCGCCGACCTTCGACTGGCGCACGTCCTTCACACCGGTGATGAGGTAGCCGACCTCACCCACCGCGAGGCCCTTCGTCGGCTCGGGCTCGGGCGACGAGACGCCGATCTCGAGCGCCTCGTGCTCGGCGCCGGTCGACATCATCTGGATCTTCTCGCGCGGGGTCAGCTTGCCGTCGATCATGCGCACGTACGTGACCACCCCGCGGTAGGGGTCGTAGACGGAGTCGAAGATCATGGCGCGCGCCGGCGCGTCGGCCAGCCCGACGGGGTGCGGGACGCGCTCGACGACGCGATCCAGCAGCTCTTCCACGCCGGCGCCCGTCTTGCCGGACACCTTCAGGATGTCGTCGGGATCGCCGCCGATGAGATCGGCGATCTCGCCCGCCACGCGCTCCGGATCCGCCGCGGGGAGGTCGATCTTGTTGAGCACCGGGATGATCTCGAGATCGTTCTCCATCGCCAGGTAGAGATTGGCGAGGGTCTGCGCCTCGATGCCCTGAGCGGCGTCGACGAGCAGGATCGCCCCCTCGCACGCGGCGAGGGAGCGGGACACCTCGTAGCTGAAGTCGACGTGGCCCGGGGTGTCGATCATGTTGAGCGCGTACGCCTCGGTCCGGCCGGTCGCGGGATCCGTCGCATCCCAGTGCATGCGCACGGCCTGCGACTTGATGGTGATGCCGCGCTCGCGCTCGATGTCCATGCGATCGAGGTATTGGGCGCGCATCTCGCGCTCCGGCACCGTGCCGGTGACCTGCAGCATGCGGTCGGCGAGCGTCGACTTGCCGTGGTCGATGTGGGCGATGATGCAGAAGTTGCGGATCTTCGCGGGGTCGGTCGACGCCGGCGCTGGGGGGTTCACACTGCGAGGAGACATTGCGAGCAATTATCGCACGCCGCGGGGAGCGCGAACCGCGGTTCCCCCCTTTCGAGGGTGAAATCTGGTAATGTCGATTCTTGGCTTGCGTGTGGATCACATCCGCACATCCCGCGAAGCGCCCTCTCTCGCCGAGCGGAACAACCGTCAACATCTTTACGTTTTAAGGACACAACTCACCGTGGCAAACATCAAGTCGCAGCTGAAGCGCATCAAGACCAACCGCAAGGCGACCGAGCGCAACAAGGCGTACAA
>JASGDX010000134.1:0-16041 GCA_047606985.1 Leucobacter sp.
CGGGCGCCGGCCGGCTCCACCCGCCGCCGGCCGCGACCCGGCCGGCGATACCGGCCGGGGCCTCCCTGAGCGCGATTGCTGTCATGCGTTCCAGGGTACGGCGCACCTCCGACATCGTCCTCCCCCTGGCGACGGAGGCGGGGCGAGGATCCCGGATCCTGCCCGGATCGGCTATCCCGGATCCGGCTCCGCGATCCCGAACCGCCCCCGAACCGCTCCCTCGATCCCCTAACCCGGCCCCGGACCGGAGGTCCCGACCGCTCCCGCGACTCTGAACCCGTGCGGCGAAAGACTGCGGCCGGATCGCGTGCGGGGCTTGCGCAGCGGCGGCGCGGCGTTGCACAACGGAGGAGATTCGCCTTATCGAGGAGAAAAACCCGTGAATCGATCCTCCTGAATGGAGATCTCCTCCACTGTGCGAGGGGATCATGCCCCGCGCTTCGCATTCTCCCCCTCCCCCTCCCCCTGCTTCCTCCTTCCCTCCGCACCCTCCTCCTCCCTCCGTCGGACCCGGGCTCCGCCGCGCGGGGGAGGCGCCGCCGGCGCGCCCCGGGCAGGCTGGAGGCAGACGAAAGGAGCGACATGATCGAGATCGCAGGGGTCTCCCGCAGCTTCGGAGACCGCAAGGTGCTCGACGACGTGAGCTTCCGGGTCGAGGGCGGTCGCATGACCGGCTTCGTCGGGGGCAACGGCGCGGGCAAGACCACGACGATGCGCATCATCCTGGGGGTGCTGTCCTCCGACTCCGGCACGGTCAGCATCGACGGACGGCCGATCACCGAGGGCGACCGCTCCCGCTTCGGCTACATGCCCGAGGAGCGCGGCCTCTACCCCAAGATGAAGGTGCTCGAGCAGCTCGTCTACCTCGGGCGGCTGCACGGCATGACCGCCGCTGCCGCGAAGTCCTCGGCGAGCGGCCTCCTCGACCGCCTCGGCCTCGCCGAGCGGGCGAACGACAACCTCGAGACGCTCTCGCTCGGCAACCAGCAGCGCGCGCAGATCGCGGCGTCGCTCGTGCACGAGCCAGAGGCGCTCGTGCTCGACGAGCCGTTCTCCGGCCTCGACCCGATCGCCGTCGAGGTGGTGCTCGGCGTGCTGCGCGACTACGCGGCGCAGGGCGCGCCCGTGCTCTTCTCCTCGCACCAGCTCGACATCGTGGAGCGGCTCTGCGACGACGTCGTGGTGATCGGGAACGGCAGGATCCTCGCCGCGGGCTCGCGCGAGGGGCTGCGGGCCGAGCACTCGGGCAGCGCCTACGAGATCGAGCTCATCGGCGCCACGGCCGACGCCGGCTGGGTGCGGGATCAGCCCGGCGTCGAGGTCACGCACCTCGACGGCGGCTTCGCCCGCTTCGAGGCCGGCGCCGAGGCGGCACAGGCCGTGCTCGCCCGCGCGGTGGGCGCCGCGCAGGCGAGCGGATCCCGAATCGCGGTGCGGCGCTTCGTCCCCGTCACCCCCACCCTCGCCCAGATCTTCAAGGAGGTCGTGAAATGAGCACCCAGACCGCAGTCCAGTCCGCGGCGCCCCGGCGCGGAGGCGCGCGGCCCGTCTCCGGTGCGCAGGGCGCCTGGCTCGTCGCCGAGCGCGAGATCAGCACCAAGCTGCGCAGCAAGGCCTACATCATCTCGAGCGTCGTGCTGCTGCTGCTCGTGCTGGGCGGAGTGCTGTTCAGCGGCTTCATGGCCAAGTCGGGCGGCTTCGGCGGGCCGGCGAAGGTCGTCGCGGTGGGCGCTGCCGCTGCTGCCGTGCAGCCGCTCGACGGCAACGGCTTCGAGGTGTCGGAGGCGGCGGATCGGGCCGCGGCCGAGCAGCTCGTGCTCGACGGCGACGTCGATGCAGCCGTGGTGCCTGGCGGCGACACCGCCGTCGGACTCACCGTGCTCGCGAAGGACAGCCCGCCCACCGACGTGCTCCAGGCGCTCTCGGCCGCGCCGTCGGTCGAGCTGCTCGATCCCACCACCGACAACCCGGCGCTCGCCTACCTGATCGCGGTCGCCTTCGGCGTGGTCTTCATGATGAGCGCCGTCACCTTCGGCACCACGATCGCGCAGAGCGTCGTCGAGGAGAAGGCGACCCGCATCGTCGAGATCCTGCTCGCCACCGTCTCTGCGCCCACGATGCTCGCGGGCAAGATCATCGGCAACAGCTTCCTGGCGCTGGCGCAGGTGGTGGCCATCGTGGCGGTGGCGTCGGTGGGCATGCTCGCGACGGGGCAGGACCTGCTGCTCGGCGAGCTCGGCGCCTCGCTCATCTGGTTCGGCGTGCTCTTCGCCTTCGGCTTCGTGCTGCTGGCCACCATGTACGCAGCGCTCGCGGCGCTCGTGTCGCGGCAGGAGGACGTCGCCTCGGCCGTGAGCCCGATGATGTGGCTGATCATGATCCCCTATGTCGCGATCATCGTCTTCAATGACGACCCGCAGGCGCTCGCCATCATGAGTTATATTCCCTTCTCGGCACCCATTGGTATGCCGATGCGGCTATATCTCGGCACGGCGGAGTGGTGGGAGCCGATCCTCACGCTCGGCATCCTCGCGGTGGCGATCGCGGTGGTGCTGTGGATCGGCTCGCGCATCTACAGCAACTCGATCCTGCGCACCGGGGCGAAGGTGAAGCTGAGCGAGGCGCTCAAGGGGTAGCTCGGGATCGCGGCGGGTGCGGGATCGCGGCGGGTGCGGGATCGGCTGCGGTGAGCGGTTCGGGATCGCGGTGACGCCGAGGGTTGTCGCGGTGAGCGGTTCGGGATCGGCCGCGCCTTCCCCCGCTCTGCCGCTCCCGCGGATCCCCGCCCTTCACACACCCCAAGGCCCGGCCCCCGGCCCGGCCCTGATCTCTCCGCCGAAACGCCACGATTTTCCCGAAACGCCATGATATGCGCGCGTATATCGTGGCGTCTCGGCGAATCCATGGCGTTTCGCTGCGCGAACGGAGGCCCTGCTGTGTGAAAGGAAGCGGTGGTGCGTGGGAGAGGGCCGGTGTCAGAACCCATGGGCGGCTGGGATCGCGGCGGGTTCGGGATCCCGGACTGCCCTTGCCGTGCGCGAGTAAAGGGCCGGTCTCGTACTCGGGCCCCCTCGCCGAGTCGGCGACGCTTCCCCGGGTCTGCGCGTCTCCGAGATCGGCGCATCTCCGCCGGATCGTGGATGTCCGACGCATCCCATATGGTGTGCCGTGGGACGGTGCCATCGCCGACACGCCGACACGCCGACACGGCGCCCGGTCGCACGCGCGGCCCCGGCCGCGCCGATGCTGGCCGCGCCGATCCCGAACCCGGCACTCCGACCTCCGACTCCTCGAGAAGGGAACCCGCATGATCCTGGCATTCTCCGTCGCCCCGAGCGGCGCCGCACCCGGACGAGAAGAGCGCCTCGACGGCTCCGTCTCCGACGCCGTCGCCGAGGCCGTGAAGGTGGTGCGCGCCTCCGGGTTGCCGCACCGCACCAGCAGCATGTTCACCGAGATCGAGGGCGAGTGGGACGAGGTCTTCGAGGTGGTGAAGCGCGCCACGGAGGCCGTGCTGCCCTTCGGCTCGCGCGTCTCGCTCGTGATGAAGGCCGATATCCGCCGGGGAGGCTCCGGTTTGGGGTGGGACGCGAAGCGTTCCAGGCCGGAGGCTCGTGCGGCCACTGCCGCGCAGGGCGAACTCGACGGCAAGCTCGAGCGGCTCGAGCGCGCGATCGAGGCGTCGGGGGAGTAGCCGGCGGCGCGGGTCGTGCTCTCCTCTCTCGGCCTGGTCGGGTGAGGCTCGGTACGCGACCGCATAGCTTCCGTGCGTCCGTATAGCTTGCGCACGGTGCGCAAAACGTACGCTCGCGCGGGGAGGCCATACAGTCGTCCGGGCTGCACGGGAGCCGCACGGGAACTGCGCACAGAAGAGTGCGGTGCGCGCGCGATCAGCGCACCACAGCCGGAACGGCCGACGGTGTTCGCGAAGACGGCGACGGGCGATCCCGCACCGCTATTCCGCCTCCGGTGCGGAGATGTCTGCCACGGTCGCGCCGTACGCTCGGATCAGCTCGTCGGCATCGACGAACAGGCTGTAACCGTGCGCTCCCGCCCCCATCGCCACCCGCCGCCCGACGATCGTCTCGTCGGCGAACACGGGCCACTCGGTGGAGCTGCCGATCGGCGTGATCGTGCCGCGCTCGTAACCGGTCGCCGCCAGCGCGAGCTCGGGTTCCGGCAGGCGCAGCCGATTGACGCCGACCGCCGCCCGCAGCTTGGGCCAGGAGATCGAGCGCCCGCCGGGGACGAGCGCGAAGAGATAGGTGTCGTCGGAGCGCTTCACGACGAGCGTCTTCACGATCGACTCCGGCGCGATCCCGAGCAGCCGCGCGGCCTCGCGCAGCGATCCCGCATTCGGGCGCTCACGGATCTCGATGTCGAGGCCGCGCTCGGCCGCGGCGTCGCGAACCCGCGCGTGCGATGCGGACATGGGCCTCCTGTCGTCGAACGCTCTCCACCTCATCCTGCCAGCCTCCGCTCATCCTGCGCGAAATCGGGGTCGCAAATGTTCTCTTCGAGGCGGCTGAAGCGGATATATGCGACCCCGATTTCGGGCGGGCCCGGTCCCGGTACCGGCCGGATGCGCGCTGCGGGCGGTGATCTCGAACCGGTGGCGATCCCGAACCCCGCACCGGCCGTGCGCCGAGCAACGCTGCGCCCTCAGCGGACGCGACCCGTGAATGTCGGGGGTCGGGAGTAGTCTCCGAACCATGAGCATGACAGGCGGACCCGGCGTACGCGCATCGCGCGTGTCGTCCGGCGATGCCGAGCGGCAGCGCGAGCTCAACCGCGAGGCGCCCGTGGTGCCCGACCTGGGCCGGCGCATCGCCGAGCTGTTCCGGCCCTACCGCGGCCAGCTGACGGTGATCGTCGCGCTCGTGCTGGTGTCGGCGGGGCTCGGGATCCTGCCGCCGCTGCTCACCCAGCGCGTCTTCGACGACGGGCTCTTCCCGCCCTCAGGCGACCCGCAACTGACGGTGCTGGGCTGGCTCGTGGGGGCGATGGTCGCGGTGTTCGTGCTATCGGCGGGGCTCGGGATCGTGCAGACCCTCTTCACCGCGCGCGTCGGCAACCGGGTCATGGGCGACCTGCGGGAGCGCCTGTTCTCGCACCTGCAGCGGATGGAGCTCGGCTTCTTCACCCGCACCAAGACGGGTGTGATCCAATCCCGCCTGCAGAACGACGTCGGCGGCGTCGCCAACGTGCTCACCAACACGGTCTCCAACGTCATCGGCAACACGGTCACCGTGATCGCGGCGGCGGTCGCGATGGTGCTGCTCAGCTGGCAGCTGACCCTCATCGCGCTCGTACTGATGCCGGTGCTGGTGTTCGCGCAGCGGCGGGTCGGCCAGATCCGTGCGCGCATCGCCGGCCGCACGCAGGAGTCGCTGTCCGAGATGACGGCGATCACGCAGGAGGCGCTCTCGGTCTCCGGCGTGCTGCTGGCCAAGACCTACTCGCGGCAGCGCGCCGAGACCGAGCGCTACGCCGCCGAGAACCGCAACCAGATCGAGCTGCAGGTGCGTCAGACCATGAGCGGCCAGGTGTTCTTCGCGCTCGTGCAGGTGTTCCTGTCGGCGGTGCCGGCGATCGTCTACCTCGTCTCGGGCTGGATCTTGGCGAGCGCGCAGGGGCGGGGCGTCGACCCTGGCATCACCGCAGGCACGATCGTGGCGTTCACCACGGTGCAGTCGCGGCTGCTGTTCCCACTCATGGCGCTCATGCGCATCGCGCTCGACCTGCAGACCTCGAAGGCGCTGTTCGCCCGCATCTTCGAGTATCTCGACCTGACGCCCGCGATCGTCGACGCCGCCGACGCGCGCGAGCCCTCCGACGAGCCGGGGCGGGCGGGGCGCGTGGAATTCGTCGACGTGAGCTTCCGCTACCCCGACGCCGGCCCCGACGACCGGCCGACCCTCGATCGTGTCTCGTTTCACGTGGAACCGGGCGAGTTCGTCGCCTTCGTCGGGGCTTCGGGATCGGGCAAGACCACGATCGGCTCGCTGATCCCGCGCCTCTACGACGCGGTCGCGGGATCGGTGCGCTACGCGGGCGACGACGTGCGCGAGCTGCGGCAGGAGTCGCTCATGGACCGCATCGGCGTGGTGACGCAGGAGCCCTACCTCTTCCACGCCTCGATCGCCGCCAACCTGCGCTACGCCAAGGCCGACGCGACGCAGGAGGAACTGGAGGCGGCCGCGCGGCTCGCGAACATCCACGACACCATCGCGGGCTTCGCCGAGGGCTACGACACGGTGGTGGGCGAGCGCGGCTACCGCCTCTCCGGCGGCGAGAAGCAGCGCATCGCGATCGCGCGCGTGCTGCTCAAGAACCCGCGGGTGCTCGTGCTCGACGAGGCCACGAGCGCGCTCGACTCCGTCAACGAGCGCGCCGTGCAGCACGCGCTCGAGGACGCGCGCAGCGGGCGCACCACCGTGGCGATCGCTCACCGGCTGTCGACCGTCGTCGACGCCGACCGCATCTACGTGGTGGGCGGCGGCCGCATCCTCGAGCAGGGCACGCACGCCGAACTGCTCGCGCTGGGCGGCGCGTACGCGGAACTCTACGCGCAGCAGAGCTGACGGGCGGCACCGTGGACCTGCCGCTCCTGCCCTGTCGGACTCCCGCGACCCCTGCGCCCCCGGGATCGCACGCTCACCGCGATCTCGCCCGTCGGTATCCCGCGCCCCGCGATCCCACGCGCCCTGAACCCAGTACCTTGTCTCTCCCCGGACCTCAACCCCGCCCCGCCCCGGATCCCGCCCCCGACACCTCGCCCCGCCCCAGCCGCCCCACCTAGCCCAGCCTGTCCGACCCACTCCACGCACCCGAACCCGAAGATCGTGCGGCTACCCTGCCGCCGCCTGTCCGTAAGATGCGGTTTCTGCGGGATCCCGAGTGCGAAATCGCACAGCCTTCGGGTGGGATAATGGACCGGTGCGCCCCATCACCCAGTCCAGCAAGCTCGCAGGCGTCCGCTACGACGTGCGCGGCCCGATCCTGCAGGAGGCCGAGCGGCTCGAGCGGGAGGGCCACGAGATCCTCAAGCTGAACATCGGCAATCCCGCGGTCTTCGGCTTCGAGGCGCCGCCCGAGATCCTCGACGCGATGCGCGATGCGCTGCCGCGCGCGCAGGGTTACAGCGACTCCCGGGGCGTGCTGCCCGCGCGCGAGGCGGTGGCCGAGCACTATGCGCGGCTCGGGATCGCGGGCGTCGGCCCGGACGACGTGCTGATCGGCAACGGGGTCAGCGAGCTCATCTCGCTCGTGCTGCAGGCGCTCATCAGCCCGGGCGACGAGATCCTCGTCCCCTCGCCCGACTACCCGCTGTGGACCGCGCAGGTGACCCTCGCCGGCGGTCACGCCGTGCACTACCCATGCGACGAGCGCAACGGGTGGATGCCCGATCTCGAGGCGATCGAGGCGCTGATCACGCCGCGCGCCAAGGGCATCGTGCTGATCAACCCCAACAACCCCACGGGCGCGGTCTACTCGCCCGAGCTGGTGCGGGGCTTCGCCGAGCTGGCCGAGCGCCACGGACTCGTGCTCATGTCCGATGAGATCTACGACCACATCCTCTACGAGGGCGCGCGGCACGAGTACGCGGCGAAGCACGCGAACGGCACGCTCTGCCTCACCTTCAGCGGCCTCTCGAAGATCCAGCGCGTCGCCGGGTACCGCGCGGGCTGGGTGGTGGCGTCGGGCGATCGCGGGATCGCCTCCGACTTCCTTGAGGGCCTGCGGCTGCTGGCCAACATGCGCATGTGCGCGAACGTGCCGGCGCAGTACGCGATCCCGGTGGCGCTCTCGAACGCCTCGAACTGGTCGGGCATCGCCGACCTGTGCGCCCCCGGCGGACGGCTGCGGGATCAGCGCGACGTCGCGCTCGGACTGCTGAATAAGATCCCGGGCGTCTCCTGCGTCGCCCCCGGCGGTGCGATGTACCTGTTCCCGCGCCTCGATCCCGCGCGCTACGACATCCACGACGACCAGCACTTCGTGATCCAGCTGATGCGGGCGACCCGCGTGATGATCACGAACGGGCGAGGCTTCAACCTGCCGACGCCCGATCACGTGCGCTTCGTGACCCTGCCCTCGGTGGAGGTGCTCACGGAGGCGATCGAGCGCATCGCCGACTACCTCGACGGGGTGCGCGTCGCGTGACGGTTCGCATTCTCGCGGTCGGCAAGAAGCACGAGAGCTGGGTCTCCGAGGGGATCGGCCGTTATGAGAAGCGGCTTCGCAAGCCGTTCGATGCGAGTTGGCTGCTGCTGCCGCACTCCTCGCGGGAGGGCGATGCCGCGCGGGCCGAGGAATCGGAGCGGATCCTGGGCAAGCTGGATCGCGGCGCGTTCGTCGTGCTGCTCGACGAGCGCGGTCGCGACGTCGACTCCCCGGCGCTGGCGCGCACTCTGCAGGGCGCCTTCGACGCCGGCCGCGGTGTGACGGTGGTGATCGGGGGCGCCTACGGCGTCGAGGATCGGGTGCGCGAGCGGGCCGATTTCGTGTGGAGTCTGTCGAAGCTCGTGTTCCCGCATCAGCTGGTGCGGCTGATCCTCGCTGAGCAGCTGTACCGGGCGCAGGAGATCGCGGCGGGCCGCCCCTACCATCACGTCTGAGGGGGAGCGGGGTCGTACGACCCGGCCCGTGAGTGTCGGTGGTCGGTCTTACGGTGACGGTATGAAACCGTTCCGCCTCACGACCCGGGTGCAGACCCGCGCGCGCCAGCATCCGGTGCGCCCGGCGGCCGTGGAGGTGCCGTGGCGGGTGGTGGGGCGTTCGCCGTCCGGGGTGATCGAGGTGGAGCACGTTGGCGTCGACGCGCTCCACTCCGTGCGCTTCGCGCTGGCTGGCGACGGGCTGCTGGGGCTGTCGCTGCCGCGCACGGTGCTGCCGGGGGAGCGGGTGCGCGTCGTGCTGCGAGGAGCGCGCGGGGCGCGGGCGTACGAGGCGTCCGACGCCATGCTGGTGCTGCGCTGGTTCCAGTCCGACGGAACGGAGCTGCTATGGCCGATCGCGCTGTGATCCGGGGAACACGCGGGCTCGCGCCGGCGTTGTACCGAGTGAGGGAGCGGCTCGGGATCCCCCGGCCCGAGGCGTCCCGCGGCCCTCCCGAGGGGCGCGCTCGACCCCGCGGTCGCGACACGCCGGGGGAGGCGTCGGATGCAAAAAAGTTCAAGACCGAGCGGACTGTGGATAACCCTCCTGGAGGGGCGGAACTCCGCCGAAAGTTCTCCCCAGTCGAGTCGGCCCGGCGGTGGAAAGCACGTGGAAAACTACATCGATGTAACTACATCATCTTGTGGTTGTCGGCGGTGTGGTTCACTATATGTAGTGCCTCGGACGAGGTGAGCAGGTTTTCGAAGAAGGGCGTGAAATGGCCATCACGGTATATACCAAGCCGTCGTGCGTGCAGTGCAACATGACCTACCGCGAGCTCGACAAGCAGGGCATCGAGTACGACGTGCTTGACGTCTCGGCCGACGAGAGCGCGCTCGAGGCGGTCAAGGAGCTCGGCTACCTGCAGGCGCCCGTGGTGGTGACCGACGATGAGCACTGGTCGGGCTTCCGTCCCGACAAGATCTCGGAGCTCGCCGGCCGCCTTGCGTAGGCGCGGCGGCGCGGGTCCGAATCGCCGCGGCACGGACGCAGGAGTCCGGGCCGAGGCGATCCCACGCTCGGGAGTGACGGCCGGCGCCCGTGAGGGGCATCGGCTCTGAGAGGAAAGGCGGAGGTGACTCGCGTGACCGACCTGGTGTACTTCTCCAGCGTCTCGGGCAACACGCGGCGCTTCGTCGAGAAACTCGGACGCCCGGCGCTGCGGATCCCGCTCCGCCCGCGCGACGAGCCCCTCGTCGTCGCCGATCCCTACGTGCTGCTCCTGCCCACCTACGGCGGCGGGCCGGAGACCCGGGCCGTCCCCAAGCAGGTCATCCGGTTCCTCAACGACGAGCGCAATCGCAAGCAGCTGCGCGGGGTGATCGCCGCGGGCAACACGAACTTCGGCGAGGCCTACGGCATCGCGGGCGACATCGTCGCCCGGAAGTGCCGGGTGCCCTTCCTCTATCGATTCGAACTCTTTGGTACCCCGGACGACGTGACCGCCGTCCAAGAAGGATTGGAACAGTTTTGGTCTCTGCAGTAACGGCCGCCGGTGCAGCGAGCGCGGTGATCGAGCCGAGTCTCGAGTCGTCGAAGATCAGCGATATGGACTACCACGCGCTGAACGCGATGCTCAATCTGTACGATGCCGACGGCCGCATCCAGTTCGAGAGGGATCGCGAGGCCGCGCGCCAGTACTTCCTGCAGCACGTCAACCAGAACATGGTGTTCTTCCACAACTTCGAAGAGCGCATGCGCTACCTCATCGACAACGACTACTACGAGCGAGAGCTCATCGAGCAGTACCCGCTCGATTTCATCGAGTCGCTGCGCGACGAGGCCTTCGCGATGAAGTTCCGCTTCCCGACCTTCCTCGGGGCCTTCAAGTTCTTCACCTCGTACGCGCTCAAGACCTTCGACGGCAAGCGCTACCTCGAGCGCTTCGAAGACCGCGTCGTCATGGTGGCGCTCGGCCTCGCCGAGGGCGATCACGAGCTGGCTCGCGGCCTCGTGCGCGAGATCATCTCGGGCCGTTTCCAGCCGGCGACCCCGACCTTCCTCAACCTCGGCAAGGCGCAGCGCGGCGAACTCGTGTCGTGCTTCCTGCTGCGCATCGAGGACAACATGGAGTCGATCTCGCGCGGCATCAACTCCTCGCTGCAGCTCTCGAAGCGCGGCGGCGGCGTGGCACTGCTGCTCTCCAACATCCGCGAGTCTGGCGCCCCGATCAAGAAGATCGAGAACCAGTCGTCGGGCATCATCCCCGTGATGAAGCTGCTGGAGGACAGCTTCAGCTACGCCAACCAGCTGGGAGCGCGCCAGGGCGCCGGCGCCGTCTACCTGTCGGCGCACCACCCCGACATCATGAAGTTCCTCGACACCAAGCGCGAGAACGCCGACGAGAAGATCCGCATCAAGACCCTCTCGCTGGGCGTCGTGATCCCCGACATCACCTTCGAGCTCGCCAAGAAGAACGAGGACATGTACCTGTTCTCGCCGTACGACGTCGAGCGCATCTACGGAGTGCCCTTCGGCGACCTGTCGATCACCGAGAAGTACCACGAGATGGTCGACGACGCGCGCATCAAGAAGTACAAGATCAACGCGCGCCAGTTCTTCCAGACCATCGCCGAGCTGCAGTTCGAGTCGGGCTATCCCTACATCGTGTTCGAGGACACGGTGAACCGGGCCAACCCCGTCAAGGGCCGCATCAACATGTCGAACCTCTGCTCCGAGATCCTGCAGGTCAACACCCCGACCACCTACAACGAGGATCTGAGCTACGACGCGATCGGCAAGGACATCAGCTGCAACCTCGGCTCGATGAACATCGCGGCCGCGATGGACGGCGGCGCACTCGGCGAGACCGTCGAGTTCGCGATCCGCGCGCTGACGTCGGTGAGCGACCAGAGCCACATCAGCTCGGTGCGCTCCATCGAGGACGGCAACGACAAGTCGCACGCCATCGGCCTCGGCCAGATGAACCTGCACGGCTACCTGGCGCGCGAGCACGTGCACTACGGCTCCGAAGAGGGCATCGACTTCACGAACATCTACTTCTACACGGTGCTCTACCACGCCATCCGCGCCTCCAACCGCCTCGCGATCGAGCGCGGCACCGCATTCGTCGGCTTCGAGGACTCGAAGTACGCGTCTGGCGAGTTCTTCGACAAGTACACCGAGCAGCCCTGGCAGCCCGAGACCGAGCGCGTGCGCGAGCTGTTCGCGAACGCCGGCATCGCGGTGCCGACCCAGGACGACTGGCGCGAGCTCAAGGCGAGCGTGCAGCAGCACGGCATCTACAACCAGAACCTCCAGGCCGTGCCCCCCACCGGCTCGATCTCCTACATCAACAACTCGACCAGCTCGATCCACCCGATCGCGTCGAAGATCGAGATCCGCAAGGAGGGCAAGCTCGGGCGCGTGTACTACCCGGCTCCGTTCATGACGAACGAGAACCTCGAGTACTACCGGGATGCGTACGAGGTCGGTCCCGAGAAGATCATCGACACGTACGCCGCGGCCACGCAGCACGTCGACCAGGGCCTCTCGCTCACGCTGTTCTTCAAGGACACCGCGACCACCCGCGACATCAACAAGGCGCAGATCTACGCGTGGCGCAAGGGGATCAAGACGATCTATTACATCCGCCTCCGCCAGCTCGCGCTCGAGGGCACCGAGCTCGATCAGTGCGTTTCCTGCATGCTGTGACCGTCGTCATCCCGTGCGAGGTCGCGGGATCCGCCGCTCACCGCCATCCTGTGCGAAGCCGCAGGATCCCACCCGAGAATGTAGATACTGCGACTCCCGCGGGTCGTGCAGCATGACGAGAAGAAGGAATCGATGAACGCGCAGCCGCTGAAGCTGGTCGACCACGTGCAGGCGATCAACTGGAACCGCATCCAGGACGAGAAGGACCTCGAGGTGTGGAACCGCCTGGTCAACAACTTCTGGCTGCCCGAGAAGGTGCCGCTCTCGAACGACGTGCAGTCGTGGGGAACGCTCACCGCCGAGGAGCAGCAGCTCACCATGCGGGTGTTCACCGGCCTGACGCTGCTCGACACCATCCAGGGCACGGTGGGCGCGGTGTCGCTGATCCCCGACGCGATCACCCCGCACGAGGAGGCCGTGTACACGAACATCGCGTTCATGGAGTCGGTGCACGCGAAGAGCTACTCGTCGATCTTCTCGACGCTGTGCTCCACGCAGGAGATCGATGACGCCTTCCGCTGGTCGGTCGAGAACCCCAATCTGCAGAAGAAGGCGCAGATCATCATCGACTACTACACCGGTGACGATCCGCTGAAGCGCAAGGTCGCCTCGACGCTGCTCGAGTCGTTCCTCTTCTACTCGGGCTTCTACCTGCCCATGTACTGGTCTTCGCACGCGAAGCTGACGAACACGGCCGACCTGATCCGCCTCATCATCCGCGACGAGGCCGTGCACGGCTACTACATCGGCTACAAGTTCCAGAAGGGCCTCGAGAACGAGACCGAGGAGCGCCGCCAGGAGATCAAGGACTACACCTTCTCGCTGCTCTACGACCTCTACGAGAACGAGATCCTCTACACGCAGGACCTCTACGATCCCGTCGGCCTCACCGAGGACGTCAAGAAGTTCCTGCACTACAACGCCAACAAGGCGCTCATGAACCTCGGCTACGAGCCGATGTTCCCCAAGGAGATGACCGATGTCAACCCGGCCATCCTCTCGGCGCTCTCGCCCAACGCCGACGAGAACCACGACTTCTTCTCGGGTTCGGGATCGTCGTACGTGATCGGCAAGGCCGTCGCCACCGAGGATGAGGACTGGGACTTCTAGCCGGTCGATCCGGCGGAGCTCCGAAGGCGTTGGCGGGATTCACCGGCCCGACACGCGGAAGGTCGCTATGAGCCCCTCGCCGGAGATCCGGTCCCACGATGTGTCGGGCGTTCCTCTTGTGAAGGCGCTCTGGGAGGCGCTGTTCGATCACCACGTCGCGATCGGAGCGGCGGGACTGCAGACGATCCCACGCGAGGCGAGCTGGCCTCGTCGGCGCAAGCACTACGAGATGCTCTTCTCCGGGGCGCCGAACACGGAGCTCTGGCTCGCCGTGCTGGATGACGAGCCCGTCGGCTATGCACTGGCATATGAAGGACTGCTCGACGGCCGGCGCGCGATGACGCTCGAGACGTTGAGCGTGCTCCCCTCTGCGCGAGGGTTCGGGATCGGCACCTGTCTGATGAGAAGCGTTGATCGGGCTGCCGGTGACGCCGGTATCGGCCTCGGCGTGGTCGATGTGATGGGCGGGAATCCGCGGGCCCGCGAGTTGTACTCCCGCTACGGGTATGCACCGTACTCCGAGGCCTGGATGCGCTCGACCCCACCGGCACGGGCCTCGCCCGAATCGACTCGGGCAGATGCTGTCGATCGAGGGCGCTGCGCTGAGATGGTCGGAGCGCTCGGTTTGAGCCTCTCGGTTTCCCCCGACCCCGATGACACGTGGGAATCGGCCGATGAGATCGTCGAACTGTCCTTCGTCAGATCGGCGGACGCCGCTCAGGCCGAGACGCCTCCGGTCGGTGCGACCGCATGTTCCACGAGTCCTGCGATGTTGAGCGAGTGCTTCTCCGAACTGACCGCATCCGGACTGCGGACGATCCAATTCGAGATCCCCGCGGATCCGGGGGAGTCGGAACTGCGGACGTTCCTCCTCTCCCAGGGGTTTCGGCTGAGCACCGAGCGGCTCCTGCGCCAACTGTGAGGCCCGGCTCGTCCGGTGTGAGGCCACGATCGTGCCGCGATAACGATCGGATACGACCGGCGAGAGCTGGTCGGCGGGCAAGCCCGCCGACGTGCAAGCTCTCGCGGCGGTGATGCCAACGATGCGCGACTGGATGCACAAGATGGCGCGCGAGATTGACGTGCATCCCGCCTTCTCCTTCCGGGAGTATGTGAAGTCGATCGGGCTGCTGCGCAAGTACAAGGGGTCGCCGCGATGACGAGCGAGCTCATCTGCCAGTGCCGAGTCGAGGGCTGCCATTGCGACGGCATTGCCGATCTTGCTGAGCACGGTTTCGACCGATGCGCCTGCTGCCTCGCCGACTGCCCTGACGTCCATGACGAGACGTTCGAACCGGGCCGTACTCGACATCCTCTCAAAGAACCTTCGAGCGGGATCCGGAGGTGCGGGATCGGCGCGCTGCCCCGAGCGCACCGTGCGGTGATCGTCGTAGCGACTATTCTGTCCAGACTGGACAGAATAGTCGAATCGGCGTATCGTGGACCCATGGCGATCACCTGGCAGTTGCAAGACGCGAAGCAGCACTTCAGCGAGGTGGTGCGCGCGGCGCAGACCGGCGAGCCCCAGGTGATCACCAAGCATGGCAGGGAGGTGGCCGTCGTGATCGAGTACGAGGGGTATCGACGCGCAGTCGAAGGGGGTCGGGGCCTCAAAGAGTTGTGCGAGGCGGCCCCGTTCCCCGACGACTTCGAGTTCTCGGAGCGGCGGGTCTGGCCGGAGCGGTTCACGGGACTCGAAGACTGATGTCCAAGCTGCTCGTCGACACGAATGTGCTGTCCGAGGCTCGAAGAACGCGGCCGAACCCGGGCTTCGCGAGTTGGTGGGCGAGTGCGCCCGAGACCGACCTGTACATCTCGGCGCTGACCTTGGGCGAGATCATGCGCGGGATCCGCAGGCTCGAAGCGCGGGATCCGGTGCGCAGCCGGGAGTACGAGGAGTGGTACCTCGCGCTGAAGCAGAGCTTCGCCTGGCGGATCGTCGAGGTCGACGAGGAAGTGGCCGAATGCTGGGGAGAGATCACCGCGGGAGACCCTCGCCCCGACATCGACGCGCTGCTGGCGGCCACCGCGATCGTGAACGGCATGACCCTCGTCACGCGGAACGAGAAGCACCTGGCGGGGCTCCCCGTGCGGGTGCTGAACCCTTTCGACTGAACGGGTTGCGGTGCCCGTTCGAGTCGGTAAGGGAGGAACGCAGGAGAATCGGCCTCGCTGCGCGGGCCTTCGCGAGGGCGACGCGCCGCCGCCTGACGCTCGCGAGCGCCTTCGGCCGCGCCCTGAGATGCTCGGGGCGCAGGCCGACCCGCTTGCAGCAGCGCGCCGGCCGCTTGCTCCGCGTCGGCGCGGCCCACACCGCGGTGCAGCCGCACGACGTCGGCGACTGCCCGGCCAACGGCGATCCGCGGATCGAGCGAGAGATACGGGTCCTGGAACACCATCTGCGTGTGCGCGGCGAGGGACCGGTGCTCGGCCGCCGGGTTCGGTGTTCGCCCGATCCCGCATCCGCGAAGCGGTCGAACTCGATGCGCGGCGTCGCCGCCAGCGGATCCCGCGTGTACGCCTCCCGCGGCGAGCGGAACACCTGCTCGGTGCCGCTCTCCTCGACCACGAGGCCACCGCGCAGCACCACGACCCGCTCGCGCAGCGACGCCGCAA
>JASGDX010000135.1:0-9363 GCA_047606985.1 Leucobacter sp.
ATGGCGGAGTACTTCCGCGACGTGCAGAAGCAGGACGTGCTGCTCTTCATCGACAACATCTTCCGCTTCACCCAGGCCGGCTCCGAGGTCTCGACGCTGCTCGGCCGCATGCCCTCCGCCGTGGGCTACCAGCCGAACCTCGCCGACGAGATGGGCCTCCTCCAGGAGCGCATCACCTCGACCCGCGGTCACTCGATCACCTCGCTGCAGGCCATCTACGTGCCCGCAGACGACTACACCGACCCCGCCCCGGCCACCACGTTCGCGCACCTCGACGCGACGACCGAGCTCTCCCGCGAGATCGCGTCGAAGGGCCTCTATCCTGCCGTGGATCCGCTGACCTCGACCTCGCGCATCCTCGACCCCCGCTACCTGGGCGCCGACCACTACCGCGTGGCCACCACGGTCAAGCAGATCCTCCAGAAGAACAAGGAGCTGCAGGAGATCATCGCGATCCTCGGCGTCGACGAGCTCTCCGAAGAGGACAAGATCACCGTGGCCCGCGCGCGCCGCATTCAGCAGTTCCTCTCGCAGAACACCTACATGGCGAAGAAGTTCACCGGCGTCGAGGGTTCGACCGTGCCGCTGAAGGACACCATCGAGTCGTTCGACGCGATCTGCAAGGGCGAGTTCGACCACGTCGCAGAGCAGGCCTTCTTCAACGTCGGCGCCATCTCGGACGTCGAGGAGAACTGGGCCAAGATGCAGAAGGATCTGGCCTGAGCATGGCGCTCAACGTCAGCGTCGTCTCGGCCGATCGCGAGGTCTGGACCGGCACCGCCGCCCAGGTCGTCGCGAAGACGGTCGAGGGCGAGATCGGCATCCTCGGTGGCCACCAGCCGCTGCTCGCCCTGCTCGCGCGGGGTGAGGTGCGGGTGACCACCGCCGACGGTGAGAAGGTCAAGGTCGATGCGGAGGGGGGCTTCCTCTCGGTCGACCACGACACCGTGACCATCGTCGCAGGCAAGGCAGCGCTCGTCGCATAGCCTGGCCGTTCGGCGAGAGGCCGGGAGCCGCTCCTCCGGAGCGGTCCCGGCCTCTCGCCGTGTCTACCGCCCATCCATCCCCGCACTCGAGGAGTCGTGCATGCTCGTGCTGCTGCCCCCTTCCGAGACGAAGCGCTCGGGAGGCTCCAGTGCCTTCGATCCCGCGACCCTGCGCGCACCGGAAGCCCTGGGCGCGGCCCGCGAGCGCGTGAGGGCCGCTCTCGTGGAGTTGAGCCGCGACGAGGAGGCCGCCGCCAAGCCGCTCAAGCTCGGCGTGAAGAACCGCGGCGAACTGCTGCACAATCTCGAACTCGACCGCAGCGGCGCGCTGCCCGCCGTCGACCGCTACACCGGTGTGCTGTACGACGCGCTCGACGCGCCCTCGCTGGGCGGTGAGGCACGATCCTGGCTCGAGACGCACGTGCTCGTGCAATCGGCGCTGTTCGGGCTGATCCGCGCCGCGGATCCGATCCCCGCCTATCGCCTCTCCGCAGCTTCGCGCCTGCCCGCCCTCGGAGCGTCGCTCAAGCGGGTGTGGGTCGAGGCGCACGCGACTCTGGACTGGAGCGGGGCGGGGCTGATCCTCGACCTGCGCTCGAAGGACTACGCCGCGCTGGCCGCCGTACCCGGAGCGATTCCGCTCGACGTCGTGCAGCGCGCCGCCGACGGCGAGGTACGCGCCCTGAACCATTTCAACAAGGCGGCGAAGGGCGATCTCGTGCGGCGTCTGGCGCTGGCGGGGGAGTCGTTCGAGCAGGTCGAGGAGATGCTCGGCTGGGCAGCGTCGTCGGGGCTCGAGATGACCGCGTCGAGGGAGACGGGAGGCCTCGTGCTGGTCACCGATCTGGGCGCCCCGAAAACGCCCGGAGTGCTCGCCAGGGCTTCCTCGTCGAACGCGGGGCCGCCGCCGCGGTAGGATGTTCAGGATGTCTTCGGCGGGGTGGGTACGGTGACGGTTCGCGGCGAGAACGCCGCGCACCGGCGTTTGCGGTACCACGAGAACAGCGACATCGAGATCGAGCTCTCCTGGTGCGCGATCACCGACCCCGGTCGACGGCGCGAGACCAACCAGGACAGCTACGTGGTGATCCCGCCCGTATTCGCGGTCGCCGACGGTATGGGCGGTCACTCCGCAGGCGAGATCGCGTCGGCCGCCGTGGTGCGCCGGCTCGCCGAGCTCGGCGGCAGCGTGAGCGCGAGCGAGGCCGACATCGACGAGCTGCTCGGAGACGCGGTCGACGACATCGAGCTCGATGCCGGCGAGACCGAGTTGGGAGCCGGCACCACGGTGACGGGGGTCTGCATCAGCTCCGAGCCGGCGCCGACCTGGAAGGTCTTCAACATCGGCGACTCGCGCGTATACCAGTATTTCAAGGGCGCGCTCAGCCAGATCACCGTCGACCACTCGGTCGTGCAGCACCTCATCGACTCCGGTGCGATCACCGAGGAGGAGGCGGAGGTCCATCCGCACGCCAACGTGATCACGCGCGCGGTCGGCTTCAACGAGGCCCCGATCCCGGACTACACGGCGCTCGCGCTGATCCCGGGCCAGCGACTGCTCATCTGCTCCGACGGGCTCACCAAGGAGCTCACCGACATCGGCATCCAGCACTTCCTGGCGACGCAGCCCACGGCGGAGGACGCCGCGCGCACGCTCGTGCGGCAGGCCGTGGAGAACGCGGGGCGCGACAACGTCACCGTGATCGTCATCGACGTGCACGCGGTCGGTGAGGACCGCACCGAAGAGATCACGATGTGATCCGCTCCGCCGGTCGAGCGGATCCGTCCGCCGATTGAGCGGAGGTACTCGCTGATCGGACGGATCCGCCCGCCGATTGAGCGGAGTCGAAATCGAGGGGCTCTGGGAGTCCGGGCTTCGACTGCGCTCCTTCGTCGCCCCGCTCGACCGGCGGGTGGGGTTTCGACTCCGCAGGCTCCGCTCGACCGGCGGAGAGTACCTCAGGCCGCCGCGAAGGCCTCGTCGAGTACCGAGATCACGTCGGCGATGAGCTCGTCGCTCATCTTGAGCGACGGCAGGAAGCGGATGCCCTGGTTGTAGATGCCCGTGCTCAGCAGGATCACGCCCTGCTGCGCCGCGTAGGCGATGACGCGGTCGACGAGGCCGGAATCGGGCTCGAGGGTGCCGGGCTTCGTCAGTTCGATCGCGAGCATGGCGCCCTTGCCGCGCACCTCGGCGATGGCCGCGTGCTTCTGCTTGAGGCCCTCGAGGCCGGCGGTGAAGGCCGCCTCGATGCGCTTCGCCTCGGCGAGGAGGCCCTCGCGCTCGATCTGCTCGAACACCGCGACGGCGGCCGCGCACGAAACGGGGTTGCCGCCGAAGGTGCCGCCCAGACCGCCGGGCTGCGACTTGTCCATGATCTCGGCGCGCCCCGTGATGCCGGCGAGCGGGAGGCCGCCGGCGATGCCCTTCGCCGAGAGCACGATGTCGGGCTCGACCCCGAACTGCTCGATCGAGAACACGGTGCCGGTGCGGGCCATGCCGGCCTGCACCTCGTCGGCGATGAAGACGATGCCGTTCTCGCGGCACCACGCCGCGAGGGCCGGCAGGTAGCCGTCGGCGGGGACGATGAAGCCGCCCTCGCCCTGAACGGGCTCGACGACGAGGCAGGAGAGATCCTCGGCCCCCGCGACCTTCTCGAGGTGAGCGATGGTGCGCACGGCGGCCTCTGGGCCGGTGAGCCCGTCGTGCAGCGGGTAGGAGTTGGGCGCCTTGTAGATGTCGCCGGCGCGCGGGCCGTAGCCGTAGGCGTAGGGAGCGGCCTTGTGGTTCATGCTGCTGGTGAGCATGGTGCGGCCGTGGTAGGCGTGCTCGAGCACGGCGACGCCGGGGCGGCCCGTGTGCTTGCGGGCGATCTTGACGCCGTTCTCGACGGCCTCCGCGCCCGAGTTCATGAGGAGGGTCTTGTACGGGTTCTCGGGGGTCGAGCCCGGCACGTGCTGCGCGAGGTACTCGGCGACGCGCACGTACGGCTCGTAGGGCGTCATGGTGAAGAGCGTGTGGGTGACCTTGCCCATCTGCTCGCGTGCGGCCGCGACGACGGCGTCGTCGGTGTGGCCGATGGTGGTCACGCCGATCCCGCCGCAGACGTCGACGAGCTGGTTGCCGTCGACGTCGACCACGATCGAGTCGTGCGAGCGCTCGACGTAGATCGGCAGCACGCTGTGCACGCCCGGGGGCACGACGGCCTTGCGCCGCTCGTGGATCTCCCGTGAGCGGGGGCCGGGGATCTCGGTTACGATCTTGCGCTGCTGGGGGACGGTTTCGGTGACGGTCGCTTCGCTCATACGCTCGATCCTACTCGCGCTGTGTGACGGATCGGCTGAGGCGCGGGGTGGCGCGGGACGGCTCAGGCTGGCGCGGGGAGGCGCGCGGCTCCGGCTGCGGAAGATATGGAATCTTCCTTGGCTATGTGATTTGGCTCGGGATCGGCCATATCTCCGGCAGATCCCATATTTTCTGCAGATTCCGGCGGCGGCTCCGGGCGTAGGCTGAGCCCATGAGGGATCTGCACGAGTACCGGGTCGGCATCGAGTGGGTCGGCAACCGGGGGAGTGGCACGAGCGGGTACCGCGACTACGGCAGGCAGTTGCTGATCCGGGCCGAGGGGAAGGCGCCTCTGGAGGGATCCGCGGATCCCACCTTTCATGGCGACCGGGACCGCTGGAACCCGGAGGAGATGCTCGTCTCGGCTCTCGCGCAGTGCCACATGCTGTCGTACTTGCACATGGCCGTGCGGGCCGGCGTGGTGGTGACGGCGTACACCGACGACGCGACGGGCACGATGCGGCAGCAGGGACTCGGCGGCGCGTTCGAGGAGGTGCTGCTGCGCCCTCGCGTGACAGTTGCCGAGGAATCCATGGTCGAGGCCGCCCGCGCGGCGCACGTCGATGCCCGGAAATACTGCTTCATCGCGAACTCCGTGAACTTCCCGGTGCGTCACGAGCCGGAGATCGCCGTCGCGGCGGGCTGATCCCGAACCTGCTCGATGACCGGGATGAGCTCGATGACAAGCCGGGGGAGAGCAACACGGCCGAGCGCGTCGGTGCTTCCCAATACAATGGAACCCATGGCATCGGACCGCTCCTCGTTCTTCCTCACGACCCCCATCTTCTACGTCAACGACGCACCGCACATCGGGCACGCGTACACGGAAGTGGCGGCCGATGTGCTCGCGCGCTGGCACCGTCAGGCCGGCGACGACACGTGGTTCCTCACGGGCACCGATGAGCACGGCCAGAAGATCCTGCGCACGGCGACGGCCAACGGCGTCGCGCCGCAGGAGTGGGCGGATCGCCTCGTCGAGAGCGCGTGGAAGCCGCTGCTCGACCTCATCGACATCTCCAACGACGACTTCATCCGCACCACCGACGCGCGCCACGAGGAGGGCGTCGCGAAGTTCCTGCAGAAGCTCTACGACGACGGCCACGTGTACGCCGGCGAGTTCGAGGCGCTGTACTGCGTGGGCTGCGAGGAGTTCAAGCCGAAGAGCGAGATCGTCGACGGCGAGGGCGCCTTCGAGGGCGAGAAGGTCTGCGCGATCCACTCGAAGCCGCTCGAGCTGCTGCAGGAGAAGAACTACTTCTTCAAGATGAGCGCGTTCCAGGACCGGCTGCTGGCGCTCTACGAGGAGCGGCCCGACTTCGTGCAGCCAGCGAGCGCGCGCAACGAGGTGATCGCGTTCGTGCAGCAGGGGCTCGAGGACCTGTCGATCTCGCGCACCTCCTTCGACTGGGGCATCCCCATCCCCTGGGATTCGAGCCACGTCACCTACGTGTGGTTCGATGCGCTGCTCAACTACGTCACGGCCACCGGCTACGGCCGCGACGACGCCGAGTTCGCGCGCCGCTGGCCGGGGAACCACATCGTCGGCAAGGACATCCTGCGCTTCCACGCTGTGATCTGGCCGGCCATGCTCATGGCGGCGGGCCTCGAGGTGCCCGAGCACGTCTTCGCGCACGGCTGGCTGCTGGTGGGCGGGGAGAAGATGTCGAAGTCGAAGCTCACCGGCATCGCGCCGAACGAGATCACCGACACCTTCGGCAGCGACGCCTTCCGCTACTACTTCATGAGCGCGATCTCCTTCGGGCACGACGGCTCGTTCAGCTGGGAGGATCTGTCGGCCCGCTACCAGGCCGAGCTCGCCAACGGCTTCGGCAACCTCGCCAGCCGGGTGCTCGCGATGAACGCGAAGTACTTCGAGAGCCGCGTGCCCGAGGCGGCGGCGATCGCCGACACCGAGGCCGAGGCCGCGATCCGGGATCTCGCCGCGACCGTCGCCGCCCGCGCCGACGAGCGCATCGAGGCCTTCGCCATCCACGAGGCGGTCGCAGCGGTGTGGGAGCTGGTCGACGCGCTCAACGGCTACATCACCGAGCAGGAGCCGTGGGCGCTCGCGAAGGATCCCGAGCAGCGCGAGCGGCTCGCCACGGTGCTCTACACCGTCACCGAGGGCCTCCGGGTGCTGGCCGTGCTGCTCGCTCCCGTGATCCCGCAGGCCACCGCCAAGCTGTGGACCGCGCTGGGCGCCGAGGCGGCGCTGGGTGCGCTCGCCGATCAGCCGATCCGCGAGGCCGGCGACTGGGGGCGCCTGCCCGCCGGCGTCGAGCAGCAGCCGCTCGCCGTGCTGTTCCCGCGCATCGAGGCCGATTCCCGATGAGCGCACCCGAGGGCGGCCTGCGCAAGCGGAAGGACGGCGGGGCTCGGGATCTCACCCGCCCCGAGAACCCCGAGCCGCTGCCGGTCCCGGTCTACGACAACCACGCGCACCTCGAGTTCGAGGACGGGATCGACCAGCTCGATCCGCTCGAGTCGCTGGACCGGGCCGAGGCGGTCGGGGTGCGCGGGATCGTGCAGGTGGGAACCGATCTCGAGACGAGCCGCTGGAGCGCGCGGCTCGCCGAGAGCGACCCGCGCGTGCTCGCGGCCGTCGCGCTGCACCCCAACGAGGCGCCGAAGCTGTTCGCGCGGGGCTGCCTGTGCGAGCAGCTCTCCGAGATCTCCCGACTCGCGGCGCATCCGCGCGTGCGCGCGGTGGGGGAGACGGGGCTCGACTTCTTCCGCACGGGCGAGGACGGGCGCGAGGCGCAGATCGAGTCGTTCGAGACGCACATCGACATCGCGAAGGCCAACGGCATCGCGCTGCAGATCCACGACCGCGACGCGCACGACGAGGTCGTGGCGACCCTGCTGCGCGTCGGCGCCCCCGAGCGCACGGTCTTCCACTGCTTCTCGGGCGACGCGAGGCTCGCCCGGATCTGCAACGAGCACGGCTGGTACATGTCGTTCTCGGGCACCACGACCTTCAAGAACGCACCGGCGCTGCGCGAGGCGCTCGCGGTGGCCCGCCCCGAGCTGGTGCTCGCCGAGACCGACTCGCCGTTCCTCACCCCCGAGCCGTTCCGCGGCCGCCCCAACGCTCCGTACCTGCTGCCGCACACGGTGCGGCGCATCGCGGAGACCCTCGAGCAGCCGCTCGAGGAGGTGTGTGCGCGCATCGTCGCCAATACGGAGCGGGTCTACGGCTCCTGGGGTCCCGAGGTCACCGATGACTGAGCAGCCCGCGCTGCTCGGGCCGGCCGAGGTGCGCGAGCTGGCCGAGCGCCTGGGGGTCTCGCCGACGAAGAAGCTCGGCCAGAACTTCGTCATCGACCCCAACACGGTGCGCAAGATCGTGCGCCTCGCCGGCGTCGAGGCGGGCGACCGCGTCATCGAGGTGGGGCCGGGCCTCGGATCCCTCACCCTCGGCATCACGGAGGCCGGCGCCGACGTCACCGCGGTCGAGATCGACCACCGTCTCGCGGCGGAGCTGCCGCAGACCGCGCGCGCGATGCAGCCGCAGATCTTCGCCGATCCCGAGCACCCGCGCCTGCGGGTGATCCGCAGCGACGCGCTCGAGCTCACGCTTCCCGACCTGCTCCGTCGGCACACCAGTCATTCTGCGGCGACGGGGTCGATCGCAGAATTTCCTCCGCAGGCGAGATCCTGCGACTCCTCCGTCGCGCAGGACGACGGAGCGGTTCGCGCGCAGGATGACGGAGCGATCTCGATGATGCCCGAGGTGCTCGTCGCAAATCTGCCGTACAACGTGTCGGTGCCGATCCTCATGCACCTGCTCGAGCTGATCCCCGGCCTCCGCCGGGGGCTCGTGATGGTGCAGTCGGAGGTGGGCCGCCGTATCGCAGCGGGCCCCGGCTCGAAGGAGTACGGGGCGCCGAGCGCGAAGGCCGCCTGGTACGGAGACTGGAGGATCGCCGGCACGGTGAGCCGCCGCATCTTCTGGCCGGTGCCCGGCGTCGATTCAGTGCTGGTCGGCTACGAGCGCCTCGCGGAACCGCGGGGCGACGAGGCGGAGCGGCGCCTCGTCTTCGAGCTGGTGAACGCAGCCTTCGCTCAGCGTCGCAAGATGCTGCGCCAGGCGCTGCAGCCCGTGCTGGGGCCGCTCGATCCCGCGGTCGCGACGATCGAGGCGGCGGGCGTCGATGCCACTGCCCGGGCCGAGCAGCTCGGCATCGCGGAGTATCTGGCGATCGCCCGCGCGCATTCGCGGGCCTCCGACGTGCGCTAGCGTGGAGGTATGAGCTCGAGGAGGATGCGATCGGTCACGGTGCGGGCACCGGGCAAGATCAACGTGTTCTTCCGCGTCGGCGCTCCCCAGGACGACGGCTATCACGAGGTCGCCTCGCTGTACCAGGCGGTATCGCTGTTCGAGGAGGTGACCGCGGCTCCCGCCGAAGGCTTCTCGGTGCGCTTCACCGGGCCCATCGACGCGAGTGGGCTGCCGCTCGACGACGGCAACCTCGCGATCGCCGCGGCGAAGCTGCTCGCCGCTCGCACCGACTACCCGGGCGGAGCGCAGCTGACCGTCTTCAAACGGGTGCCGATCGCCGGCGGTATGGGCGGGGGCTCGGCCGACGCAGCAGCGACGCTGCTCGCGTGCGACGAGCTGTGGGGCACCGGGCTCGGACGATCGGGGCTGCTGCCGCTCGCGGCGGAGCTGGGGCCCGACGTGCCGTTCGCGCTGGAGGGCGGCACCGCGGTCGGAACGGGTCGAGGCGACGAGCTGAGCCCGGCCCTCGCGAAGGGCACGTTCCACTGGGTGCTCGCGCTCTCCGAAGCGGGCCTCAGCACGCCCGTCGTCTACCGCACGCTCGACCAGCACCGCAGCGCGCACGCCGAGGTCTTCGGCCCGCAGCCCGACATCGTGAAGGTCGACACGGCGGTGCTGCAGGCGGTGCGCGTGGGCGACGCCGACTCGCTGGCCGAGGCGATGCACAACGACCTGCAGGTGGCCGCGCTCAAGCTGGCGCCGGAGCTGACCGCGATGCTCGAGCTGGGGGAGTCCCGGGGAGCGCTCGC
>JASGDX010000136.1:0-3529 GCA_047606985.1 Leucobacter sp.
CGGAAGTCGACCGTGCGGCCCTGCCCGTCGGTGAGCCGACCGTCGTCGAGCACCTGCAGCAGCACGTCGAACACCTCGGGGTGCGCCTTCTCGACCTCGTCGAGCAGCACCACCGAGTAGGGGCGGCGGCGCACGGCCTCGGTCAGCTGGCCGCCCTGCTCATAGCCGACGTACCCGGGAGGGGCGCCGACCAGCCGCGAGACGGAGTGCTTCTCGCCGTACTCGCTCATGTCGATGCGCACCATGGCGTGCTCGTCGTCGAAGAGGAAGTCGGCGAGCGCCTTCGCGAGCTCGGTCTTGCCGACGCCGGTCGGGCCCAGGAACAGGAAGGAGCCGGTGGGGCGATTGGGATCCGCGATGCCCGCGCGCGTGCGCCGCACCGCGTCGGCGACCGCGCGCACCGCGTCGCCCTGCCCGATCAGCCGCTTGCCCAGCTCGCTCTCGAGGGACAGCAGCTTCTCGGTCTCCCCCTGCAGCAGCCTGCCGACCGGGATGCCGGTCCAGGCGGCCACCACACCGGCGATGTCCTCGTCGGCGACCTGGTCGTTGACCATGCGCGGCTCACCGTCGATCTCGTTCGACAGCTCGGCCTGCTCGGCCTCGGTGAGCTGCTTCTGGATCACCGGGATCTCGCCGTAGAGCAGCTTCGACGCCTTCTCGAGGTTGCCCTCGCGCTGCGCCACCTCCGCCTGCATGCGCAGGTGGTCGAGCTTCTCGCGCAGCTCGCCCACGCGGTTGAGGGAGGCGCGCTCGCGCTCCCACCGCGCTTCGAGCCCGTCGAGCTCGCGCTGCTTCTCGGCGAGGTCCTCGCGCAGTTTGGCGAGGCGCTCCTTCGAGGCGTCGTCCTTCTCCTTCTTGAGGGCCAGCTCCTCGAGCTTCAGGCGGTCGACCGCACGGCGCAGCTCGTCGATCTCCACGGGGGCGGAGTCGATCTCCATCCTGAGGCGCGAAGCCGCCTCGTCGATCAGATCGATGGCCTTGTCCGGCAGCTGGCGGGCGGTGATGTAGCGGTTGCTGAGGCTCGCCGCGGCGACCAGGGCCGAGTCGGCGATGGTCACCTTGTGGTGCGCCTCGTAGCGCTCCTTGAGGCCGCGCAGGATCGCGACGGTGTCGACGACGCTGGGCTCGCCGACGTAGACCTGCTGGAATCGGCGCTCGAGCGCGGCGTCCTTCTCGATGTACTCGCGATACTCGTCGAGGGTGGTCGCGCCGATGAGGCGCAGCTCGCCGCGGGCCAGCATCGGCTTCAACATCTGCGAGGCCGCGACCGAGCTCTCGCCGCCGCCCGCGCCCATGAGCGTGTGCAGCTCGTCGATGAAGGTGATGATCTTGCCGTCGGAGTCCTTGATCTCCTGCAGCACCGCCTTCATGCGCTCCTCGAACTCACCGCGGTACTTGGCGCCCGCGATGAGCGCGGAGATGTCGAGCGAGACGAGCTCCTTGTCCTTGAGCGACTCGGCCACGTCGCCCGCGACGATGCGCTGGGCGAGGCCCTCGACGACGGCCGTCTTGCCGACGCCGGGCTCGCCGATGAGCACCGGGTTGTTCTTCGTGCGGCGGGTGAGCACCTGGCTCACGCGCCGGATCTCGCCGTCACGGCCGATGACCGGGTCGAGCTTGCCCGATCGGGCCACCTCGGTCAAGTTGACGCCGAACTGCTCGAGCGCGGACTGCTGCTCCCCCTCGCCCTGCGCGGGCGTCCAATTCGCCTGCATGCTGCTCCTCTGATCGCTGGTCTCGCCGACGGGACGATCCCGCCGACCCTGAGGGCCCGGCCTGCGGGATCATCCCGCTGACCTGGCCCGAATCTCAAACTTGAGTTGTGTTGACTCAAGTTTAGCGCGCGGGATCATCCGGCGCCAGGGGTCTCGGGCCCGGTCGCTGGCAATTCACCGCGCCCGACCCGCGTGCGCCGCAGGGTTCGGGATCGCGACGCCGATCCCGAACCGGCCGCTCGGTCGCGTCGCGCAACAGCCCGCGCAACGGGCGGGCGGGCGCAGGGAGCTGCACGCCGGCCTCTTCGGGCAGGTTGTCCCGTTGCGCCACGGGCGGGCCCAGAAGGCGAGGATGCGCGAGACACGCTCTAGACTGGCTCTCGCTCCGAGGGCGCGCCCCGCGTCGCCGAGAGGAAGCGCGAGGAGGCACCGTGCAAGCACCCGGTTCATCAGGTATTCCGACGCCCGCTGCGCAGCCATCCGCGACCGCGCGGACGCGCGCCAGGGCGGGGGCCGGCTGGTTCACGCTCTTCACCGTCGCGTGGCTGGCGGTCTGGACCGTGCAGCTCACGCCCCTCCAGCTGCTGCTCCCCCTGCAGCTGGACACCTCCGACAGCGCGGCCGGCTGGATCTCGGGGGTCGTGTCGTCGGGGCTCGTGCTCGGCGTCGGCGGATTGGCCGGCGTGCTCGCGGGCCCGATCGCCGGAGCCCTCTCCGATCGCCGGGGCGGATCGCGTCCGCGCCGCCGCCCCTTCGCCCTCGCAGGGGTCTGGCTCACCTCGGCCTGCCTGCTGCTCACCGGCCTGAGCGAGGGACCGCTCGCGGTCGGCGCGTCGTGGGTGGGCGTCTCGGTCGGCGCGGCGATCGCCTCAGCCGCGTTCACGGCGATGATCGCCGACCAGCTGCCCGTCGCGCAGCGCGGCGCCGCATCGTCGGCCGCCTCCTCGGCCCAAGCGCTCGGCATCGTGGTGGGGGTCGGCCTGGTCGTGCTGCTCGGGCTGAGCGTCTTCGCCGGCTACGCGCTGCTCGCGGGGATCATGGCCGTGCTCGGCACCGCGACTGCGCTGCTGCTCCCCGACCCCTCGGGCCGCTTCTTCGAGGCGCAGGCGGCTCGGCCGCCCGGCGAGCCGCGCTTCGCGTTCCTGCACGACCGCGACTTCCGGTGGATGCTCGCCGGCCGCCTCGTCGTGAACATCGGCAACGCCCTCGGCACCTCGCTGTTCCTGTTCTTCCTGCTCTACGGGATCGGGAGGCCCGCCGCGAAGGCCGAGGACGACCTGCTGCTGCTCATCGTGATCTACACGGTGTTCGTGGTGGCCGCATCGGTCGTCGTCGGCACGGTCTCCGACCGCATCGGGCGCAGACGCGGCCTCACCGTCGCGGCCGCGGTCGTGCAGGCCGCGTCGGCGGTGGTCATCGTCGCCTCGCCCACCCTCGCCGCGACCATGATCGCCGCGGCACTGATGGGCGTCGGCTACGGGGCCTTCATGGCCGTCGGGCTCGCCTTCGCCACCGACCTGCTGCCGAGCGAGCGCGACCACGCCCGCGACCTCGGCGTCGTGACCGTCACCGCGGCGCTCGGCCAGCTGCTCGGACCCGTGATCGGCGCGGCGCTCGTGGCGCTCGCCGGCGGGTTCTGGCTGGTCTACGCGATGGCCGGGGCGCTGTCACTCGCGGGTGCCGCGCTCACGGCACTCGCTCGGGATCGGCGGGCGCCGATCCCGAGCTGACCGCCCGTCATCCCTGCCGCCCCGCATCGCCCCTGCCGGCCTCCCCGGTGCCGCAAGTGGGAGTCGCAACACGCCGTCTCGCCG
>JASGDX010000137.1:0-7343 GCA_047606985.1 Leucobacter sp.
AGACGACGGCGAACTCGCCCGGACCGGTGCCCTCGGGGGTGCTGTCACCGGGCAGCGCGTGGGGGTAGTCGGCCCACTCGAGTGCCGGATCGTCGAAGTTGACGACGTGGACGCCGCTGCTGATCGGGTACTTGTTGTCGCTCATGTGCTTCCTTCTGTTTCGAGTCGATTCTCGGAATTCCCCACTTGGGTGGAGAAGCTTCTGCGCCGGCACTCCCCTGGGCTAGAGGAGGTTCAGGCGCTCCTGCTCGACGAAGTCGATCAGGACGTGGTCGCCCTGCGAGTACGGGAGGCGATCGGATTGTGCTCCCGGTCGCGTCTCCGTGACGATGATGCGGCGGTCTCCGCTCATCGCGAGTTCGACTGCGATGTCGGCGCCCTGGTACTGGGTCGAAACGACCTGCGCGCGCAGGCCGTCGCCGTCCTCGGAATCGGTGCGCCGCAGCACGATGTCCTCGGGCTTGAGCGTGAGGTAGCCGAGATCGCCCGGCGCCTTGGCGGCCCGGTTCACCACCTCGGCCGATACCGGCACGACCTCCTGATCCGCGGTGACGAACGCCCATCCGCCGTCGGAGACCTCGCGCAGCCCGCCCTCGATGATCGCCGAGTTGCCGATGAACTCGGCGGTGGCGATAGAGTTGGGCCGCTGGTAGATCTCGGTCGGGCTCGACAGCTGGATGATCTTGCCATCGCCCATGAGACCGATGCGATCCGACATGCTCAGCGCCTCGATCTGATCGTGCGTGACGAAGATGAACGTGATGCCGCTCTCGCGCTGCAGCTTGGTGAGCTCGGACCTGAGCTGCAGGCGCAGCTGGGAGTCGATGGCCGACAGCGGCTCGTCGAGCAGCAGCACGTCGGGGCGGTTGACGAGCGCGCGGGCGAGCGCGACGCGCTGCTGCTGGCCGCCCGAGAGCTGGCTCGGCAGGCGGTCGGCGAAGGAGTTCATGCGCACGCGGGCGAGCTCCTCGATCGCGCGGTCGGCGGCCTCTCGCTTTGCGACGCCCTTGCGGCGCAGGCCGTAGGAGACGTTCTTGAGCACGCTCATGTGCGGGAAGAGCGCGTAATTCTGGAACACGTAGTTGACGGGTCGCACGTTGGGCGGCGCGTAGGTGTAGTCGGTGCTTGAGATGGTGATGCTGCCCTCGGCGGGGAACTCGAAGCCGGCGATCGCGCGGAGCGTCGTCGTCTTGCCGCATCCGGAGGGGCCGAGCAGGGTGAAGAACTCGCCCTTGCGGATCTCGAGATCGAGCCCCTCGACCACCGTGTTCTTGTCGTAGCGGCAGGTCAGATCCCGGATCTCGATGCTCACGTCGCTGTTCTGCAAGAGTTCGCCCTCACTGTCGATGCCTGGTGCACCCCAGTGTGACGGACGGGCAAGCGAAAGAATAGCTGCATTAACTGAGCGATAATCTTCAGCAAAACTGAACTATCGGAGAAGATGCTCCGCTCGGGAGTGCAGGCGGCGGGCCTCCGCCGCGATCGCACTGCGCACGGCCGCGATCGATGCGTGCCCCTCGCTCGCCGTGCGGGCCGCCGTGAAGATGACCCGCTCCGGCCGGTCCTCGAGCTCGACGAAGCGCAGGCGATGGCGGATCCCGAGGCCCACGAGCTCGGGGAGGATGCCGACGGCGTTGCCCGTCTCGATGAGTCTGACGTGCGCGCTGAGGTCGGGGGTCTCGTAACGGATGTCGGGCTCGAACCCGACCGCACGGCACGCCTGCACGAGGAAGTGCCGCGAGGCCGTGCCCTTGAGCTCCACGACCCACGGCAGCCCGGCCGCGTCCTCGAGCCGCTGCACCCGATCGATCCGCATGCGCAGCTCCTCGTTCGCGTCGGCCGGCCCGTCGTCGGCGCCGGATCCGCCGAGCATCGGCAGCGGCAGCGCGAGGCGGAGGGGGTCGGAGACCACCGAGACGCGCTCGAGCCCCTCGAAGTGCCGCGGGATGTAGTCGGGGTACTTCTCGGCGATGACGAGGTCGAAGCTGCGCAGCCAGGTCTCGCGCAGGGCGTCCTCGGGCTCGTACTCGACGAGCTCGAGACGGAGGCGCGGATGCTCGCGCCGCAGCCGCTGCAGCACCTGGGGCATGTAGGCGAGCAGCACCGTCTGGAACACAGCGATGCGCACGGTGCCGACCACCTGATCGTGCTCCCGGTGCAGCACCGCGTCGGCGCGCTCGAGGCCGTCGAGCAGCTCCTCGATCTCCGAGACGAGAGCCGCGCCCGCCGGCGTGAGCTCGAGCGTGCGGCCGGCGCGGCGCAGCAGCGGCACGCCCGCCTCCTTCTCGAGGATCGCGAGCTGCTGCGACACCGCCGAGGGGCTGTAGCTGAGCGCCTCGGCGACCGCCGCGATCGTGCCCCGCGCACTCAGCTCCCAGAGCAGGCGCAGTCGTTTCATCTCGAGCATCGCGCATCCCTCCGCCCGTCCGCGTCGTCCTGCGCGAAGCCGCGGAATCCGTCCCGCCTCGCATCAGGATCCCCGGAAGGGGCAAATAAATCAGCTTTTCTTAATGATAACTCGAAAGAAAGCTCCGCTTTACTTTATACTCGCGCCGCCACACACTGGCTCTAATCCATGCGACCCCGATTTCGCGCGCGCCGGCACGGTCGGCGCACAGATCACCGAAAGGCATTCAGTGAGCACTCCGTCCTCCGCCAGCACGCACGTCCGCCCGCAGGACCTCGCCGAGGACGCCATCGCGCTCGTGCGGCGCTGGCTGCGCGAGGCCGCCGACCACCCGGCCGACCCGAGCGCCGAGCGCCTCGCGGGCGTGCTCAAGGATCCGCACGGCCTCGACTTCACCGTCGGCTTCGTCGACGGCGTCGTACGCCCCGAGGATCTGAGCGCCGCGGCGAAGCGCCTGCGAGAGCTCACCCCGATCGCCCCGAAGTTCCTGCCGACGGCCATGCGGGGCGCGATCGGCCTCGGCGGCGCGCTCGCGAAGCCGCTGCCCGGCGTGGTCGTGCCCATCGCCCGAAAGGTGCTGCGCCAGATGGTGAGCCACCTCATCATCGACGCGAGCGACGCGAAGCTCGGCCCGGCGATCCGGAAGATCAAGAAGAGCGACGTGCGGCTCAACATCAACCTGCTGGGCGAGGCGATCCTCGGCGAGCACGAGGCCGAGCGCCGCCTCGCCGGCACCCGCAAGCTCCTCGGCAGAGACGACGTCGACTACGTGTCGATCAAGGTCTCCTCGACCGTCGCCCCGCACAACCACTGGGCCTTCGACGAGGCGGTGACCCGCATCGAGCACCAGCTCCTGCCGCTCTTCGAGCGCGCGAACGCCGCGACCCCGAAGAAGTTCATCAACCTCGACATGGAGGAGTACAAGGACCTCGACCTCACGATCGCGGTCTTCAAGCGCATCCTCGAGCGCCCCGAGTTCAAGACCCTCGAGGCCGGCATCGTGCTGCAGGCGTACCTGCCCGACGCTCTCGGCGCGATGATGGACCTGCAGGATTGGGCCGCGGTCCGCGTCGAGAGCGGCGGCGCCCCCATCAAGGTGCGCATCGTGAAGGGCGCGAATCTGCCGATGGAGCACGTGGACGCCGCGATCCACGGCTGGCCGGCCGCCACCTGGGGCTCGAAGCAGCAGAGCGACACGAGTTACAAGGCCGTGATCGACTACGCGCTCACGCCCGAGCGCGTGCGGAACGTGCGCATCGGCGTGGCCGGGCACAACCTCTTCGACGTGGCGCTGGCCTGGCTGCTGGCGAAGGCGCGCGGGGCTGCCGACGTGAGCGCAGCGAACGGCGCCGAATCAGCGCAGTCCGGCCCCGCGAAGCGGGGGGTCGAGTTCGAGATGCTGCTCGGCATGGCGACGGGGCAGGCCGAGGCCGTGAAGCGCGAGGTCGGCTCGCTGCTGCTCTACACCCCGGTCGTGCACCCGCAGGAGTTCGACGTCGCGATCGCCTACCTGATCCGCCGCCTCGAGGAGGGCGCGAGCCAGGAGAACTTCATGTCGGCGGTCTTCGAGCTGAACGACGACCACGCGCTGTTCGAGCGCGAGCGGCAGCGCTTCCTCGCCTCGCTCGACGATCTCGAAGCCATCACGGGCGACGGCTCGGTCGAGAGCTACGCCGTGCCCCGTCCGAATCGGGTGCAGGATCGCCGGCGCTCGGGCGAGGCCTCGGCCGAGCCGACGGACAGCTCAGCCGACGCGGCCGGGGCCGGGGCCCGCGTCGAGGCCCGCGTGGTCGCGGGTCGTCGCGGCGAGTTCGAGAACGCCCCGGACACCGATCCCGACCTCCCCGGCAATCGCCAATGGGGGCGCGGGATCGCGGAGCGCATGGTCGGCTCGCAGCTCGGCGCCGAGCTGGTGGAGTCATCCCGCATCGCCGACGAGGAGACGCTCGACGCGACGATCGCGCGCGGCGTTGCGGCCGCCGAGTCATGGCAGGCGCTGGGCGCCGACGAGCGCGCCCGCATCCTCTACCGCGCCGGAGAGGTGCTCGAGGCCAAGCGGGCCGAGCTGCTCGAGGTGATGGGCTCCGAGTGCGGCAAGACGCTCGACCAGGGCGACCCCGAGGTCTCCGAGGCCATCGACTTCGCGAACTACTACGCCATGCTGGGGCAGCTGCTCGAGCAGGTCGACGGGGCCGTGTACCGCCCGAAGCGGCTCATCGCCGTGATCCCGCCGTGGAACTTCCCGGTGGCGATCCCCGCGGGCGGCGTGTTCTCGGCGCTGGCCGCGGGATCCGCGGTCGTCATCAAGCCCGCGTCGAACTCGGCGCGCTCCGGCGCCGTGATGGTCGAGGCCCTGTGGGAGGCGGGCGTGCCCCGCGACGTGCTGCAGTTCGTGCAGTTCGCCGATCGCGGCCTGGGCTCGAAGCTCGTGGCCGATCCGCGGGTCGACCGCCTCATCCTCACGGGCGCCTACGAGACCGCGGTCGCCTTCCGCGAGCTGCGCCGCGACTTGCCGATCCTCGCCGAGACCAGCGGCAAGAACGCCATCATCGTCACCCCGAACGCCGACCTCGACCTCGCCGCGAAGGACGTGGCCCTCTCGGCCTTCGGCCACGCCGGCCAGAAGTGCTCGGCCGCGTCGCTCGTGGTCCTCGTCGGCTCCGTCGCCACCTCGAAGCGGTTCCGCGGCCAGCTGCTCGACGCGGTGCGCTCGCTCGAGGTGGGCACGCCCGAGCACCTCGAGACCCAGATGGGCACCATCATCACGGCGCCCGACGGCAAGCTGCTGCGCGGCCTCACGACCCTCGGTCCGGGCGAGCGGTGGCTCATCGAACCACGGCCGCTCGAGAGCGACAGCCCGCTCGCGCGCGACGAGAACGGCGGCAGCAAGCTCTGGAGCCCGGGCGTGCGCGACGGCGTCGCGCGGGGCTCCGAGTACCACCTCACCGAGTACTTCGGCCCGATCCTCGGCATCATGACGGCGCAGACGCTCGACGAGGCCATCGACATGGTCAACGAGATCGACTACGGCCTCACGAGCGGCCTGCACTCCCTCGACCGCGACGAGCTGGCGCTGTGGCTCGACCGCATCGAAGCGGGCAACCTCTACGTGAACCGCGGCATCACGGGCGCGATCGTGCGCCGCCAGTCGTTCGGCGGCTGGAAGAAGTCGGCCATCGGAGCCGGCACCAAGGCCGGCGGCCCCAACTACCTGCACGGCCTCGGAGACTGGGCCGACGCCCCCGTGCGCAGCGAGCTGCGAGCGCCCAGGCCCCGCGTCGCTCCGCTCTTGACTGCCGCCCAGCAGGCCGGCATCGCAGACGGGAGGCTCGCATGGCTGCGGGCCGCGCTCGGCAGCGACGCCGCGGCGTGGGACGAGGAGTTCGGGATCGCGCGCGACGCCTCGCAGCTGGGCGTGGAGCGCAACCTGCTGCGCTACCTCCCGGTGCCGGTGACGATCCGGATCGCGGCCGATGCGCCCGTGGAGCGCGCGGTGCGCGCGATCGCCGCCGGTCTGGCCGCGGGATCGGCGCCGGTCGTGAGCACCCCGGTCGCCCTGCCGCAGCCGATCCTCGACGCGCTCACGGCCGCACGCGTCGAGGTGCGCTTCGAGGACGATGCGGCGTGGACCGCGCGCCTGCAGCGGCTCGCGGCGAAGGACGGCCCGCACGCCGGCGCCCGCGTGCGCATCGTCGCGGGCGACTCGCGGGAGTCGCTGGCGGCGGCCGCGCACGAGGCCGTGAACGGCAAGCCCGACATCGCGGTCTACGGCGGCGAGGTGGTCTCGGCCGGCCGGGTCGAGATGCTGCCGCACCTGCGCGAGCAGGCGGTGTCGATCACGGCGCACCGCTTCGGCACGCCGAATCAGCTCTCGGAGGGGCTGATCTGAGACCCCGGGGCTCCGCTCATCTCGACACTTCGACAAGCTCAGTGCGACGCAGCTCGATGGGCGGGGCCGCTCCGCTCAACCAGCAGGGCCCCTCAGCCGATGCGGCGCAGCTTCACCTCGAGCGTGCCGATGATGAGGTCCTCGATGACCTCGTACTCGCGGCCGGGCTCGAGCGGCACGGTGGCGCCGTGCTCGTCGATCACCGAGACGCCGTTGGTCGAATGCAGGTCCTCGATGGTCCAGTCCTCGCCGTGGCGGCGCAGGCGCGCGTGCGACTTGGACATCGTCCGGGTGGGGTCCGCGATTTGCAGCACCACCGCACCGGTGAGGACCTCGGGCCTGCGCCCGACCACCACGTCGTCCCCCTCGAGCCCGAGCACCTCGCCGTCGGGCAGCTCGATGCCCCAGCGCGCGCGGCGCGCCACGACCACGGTGCGGTCCTCGTCGTCGTCCGCCGCCGCGGGAGCGGCGGGGGCCACGACGACGGGCGCCTGATTCGCGGGAGATCCGGCAGCAGAGGCCTCGGCCGCGGGAGAATCGGCCGCGAACGGCTGCTCCGGCTCGGGGGCCGGGCTCTGCTCGGGGGCCGCGGGGCTATCGGCGGCTGGTTCGGGATCGCTCGGCCGGTCGAAGATGGTGGGCCCCGGAGGCTCGGGCAGCACGATGGGCGCCGACTGCGCGTCGTGCGAGCGGTCCCTGCTGCCGGAGCGCGCCTCGGCCTCGTCCTGCGACTCGGGCCAGGAGAACGGCTGGGGCGGAACCGGCGCTCCGAGTGGCGGGGCGCTGCGGGGAGCCTGGGGCTCCGCGGCGAGGCGCTCGAACGCGCCCTCGGTCGTGGTGCTGAATCCCCAGGCTCCGCCGCGCTGCGCGTCCTCGGATGCAGCCGCCTCGTGGCCGGCCTGCTCCTGCACAGGTCCGGGAGCGGGCGGCACCGGCGGCACCGGTGTGGCATGCTGCTGATGCTGCGGCGCCTGGAACGCGGGCGTGCTCGGGGCCCGGGGCGCCGGAGGCCGGGATGCCGGGACCTGGGGCGCCTGAGGCTGCTGG
>JASGDX010000138.1:0-3428 GCA_047606985.1 Leucobacter sp.
CACCGTTATGACGGACAGAACCGGGCCGATCCGTCCGTCATAACGGTGAGCGCCGAACGAACGGTGCGCCGGACGCAGCCGCGGGCCACGCGCGCGGCCCGATCGGCGCCACCGCTCAGCTACCGGTGCCGCTCAGCCGTCGGCGCCGATGCGCCATCCCGCCGCCGCGTGCTGCTGCGCGTGGAACTCGGCAAAGCGCCCGCCCGCGGCGAGCAGCTCGTCGTAGCCGCCCTGCTCCACCACCCGGCCGCCGTCGACGAACACCACGCGGTCGGCAGCGCGTATGCTGCTCAGCCGGTGCGCCACGATCACGCGGGTGCGCGGGATCAGGTCCCCGCTCAGCGCCGCGGCCACGGCCGCCTCGTTCTCGGTGTCGAGCGCGCTCGTCGCCTCGTCGACCAGCAGCACGGGCGCGGGTTTCAGCAGCGCGCGGGCGATCGAGACGCGCTGCCGCTCGCCACCCGAGAGCGCCGATCCCCCCTCGCCGACGCGGCTGTCCCAGCCGTCGGGCAGCCGGTCGACGATCCGGTCGACGCGGGCGAGCCCGGCGACGGTCTCGATGCGGCCGGCATCGGCTGCGGGATCGCCCACCAGCACGTTGTCGCGCACGCTCGTGTCGAAGAGATAGGGCTGCTGGAAGACGAACGTCGACAGCTCGCGCCGCGCCTCCGCGCTCAGCTCCGCCGCGTCGACGCCGTCGACCTCCACGGTTCCCCCGGTCGGCTGGTGCAGGCCGGCGATGAGCGTGAGGATGGTGCTCTTGCCCGATCCCGAGGGCCCCACGATGGCGGTCGTCGTGCCCGGTTCGAACACGAGGTCGAGCCCGTCGAGCACGGGCGCCGCATCGTCGCCGTACGCGAAGCGCACGCCGCGCAGCGCGATGCGCGGCGGGGCGGTCGAGACGCTCATCGAGCTGCGCCGCCCTGAGCCTGCCGAATGGGTCGAGATGCGCGTCCTGCCAGGTTCGGGATCGCCCTCAGCTTCGGGATCGCCGCCGACACGCGCGGATCCCGCAGCGCCCGCGGATCCCTCGCCCGCCGTGCCGGTCCCCTGCGCAAGACGCGCTGATCCCGCAGGCACCACCGGAGCCTCGAGCACCGCCCGCACCCGGCGCAGCGTCGCGAGCGTGCCCTCCATGCCCGCGGCGATGCCCGCGAGCGCGGTGAACGGCTCGAGGTAGCGGGCGATCACGGCGATCAGCGCGACCGCCTCGGGCGCCCCGATGTCGCCCCGCGCAGACAGCCACACGGCGACCCCGGCCAGCAGCACGAGCGCGAGCTGGCTCGCAAGGCTGAACACCAGCTGCCCCGGGATCTGCATCGCGAGCAGCCGCATCGTCGCGCCGTGCTGAGCATCGAGCGCCGCGCCCACGTGACTGCGCTCGGGCTCCACTCGTCGCGCAGCGCGCAGCGCCTGCTGCGTGCGCGCGAACTCGAGCACCCGCTCCGTGAGCCGGATGTTCGCCGCGTCGGCCGCGCGGTCGGCAGCCCGGCTCAGGCGCCCCGACAGCCAGTAGGCGCCCAGCAGCACGGGCACCCCCGCGAGCGCAGCGAGGCCGAGCGGCAAGGAGATCGGCATGAGCGCGACGGCGATCGCGACGGGCAGCAGCATCGCCGCGAGCATCGGCGTCGCGAGGTAGACGAAGAGCCCCACCAGCTCGGGGCCGATCGCTGCGATGGCCTGGCGTGCGGTCGCGGTGCGCTCGGCGTCGAACCAGGTGAGGCGGATGCGGTTCACCTGCTCGGCGAGATCCCGCTGCCCGCGCTGCAGCACCTCGAAGCCGAGCCCGAACGCGATGCGAGACACGAGCCAGTCGACCGCCCAGCCGCCCACCACGGCGAGCACCAGCCAGCCCGTCCACGGCCACGCGGTCGCGGGATCGGGGCCGAAGAGCGCTGCGACGAGCGGCACGAGCAGCACCGCACTGAGGGCGCGGAACACGACGCTCACGGCGGTGAGCGCGAGATGGGCGGCGATGCGGCCGCGGCTGTGCGCGGGCAGCAGGGCGAGCACGGCGCGAATCATCGGGTCGCCTCCTCGGTCGAATCGGGTGCTTCGGTTGGAACGGGATCGGCTCTCTCCTCGTCATTCTGCGCGAGCGCCGGCGAGTCGCAGAATCCACTCGCAGGATCCTGCGACTCGCAAGTCACCCCTCGCTGCGCTTCGATGGGCTGACGCTTCGCGTCACGAGCCGCAGAGCGGCTGCGCGCCGGATGGCGGTCGACGCCACTCCGCCCAGCCTCCCACAACTGGCGGTACCGGCCGTCGCGGGAGAGCAGTTCGTCGTGCCGGCCGGTCTCGGCGATGCGGCCGTGGTCGAGCACCACGATGCGGTCGACGTCGGCGATGGTGTGGAGGCGGTGCGCGATGACGAGCACGGTGCGGTCGCGGGTGAGGCGGCCGAGGGCCTGCTGCACGAGGAACTCGGATTCGGGATCGGCGAACGCCGTCGCCTCATCGAGCACGAGCACCGGGGTATCGGCCAGGATCGCCCGGGCGATGGTGAGCCGCTGCCGCTCGCCGCCCGACAGAGCCGCATCGGGACCGAGCAGGGTGTCGTAGCCCTCGGGCATGCGCGCGATGCGGTCGTGGATGTTGGCCGCTCGGGCCGCCGCCTCGACCTGTTCGTCGCGCGCGTCGGGGCGGGCGAGCGCGATGTTCTCCTGCACCGTGCCCTGCACGAGCTGGGTCTCCTGGAACACGAAGCCGACCTTGGCGTACAGCTCGTCGGCCGTGAGGTCGCGGATGTCGGCGCCGTCGATGGCGATGGATCCCTCGCCCACGTCGTGGAAGCGGGCGAGCAGCGCGGCGAGCGTCGACTTGCCCGAACCCGAGGGGCCCACGAGCGCGGTCACCGTCCCGGGCTCGAGCGTCAGGGAGACGTCTTCGAGCACCGGGGCGCCGGGACGGTACGAGAATCCGACGCCCTCGAAGCGCACGGTGCCTCGGGGGCCCGCGGATCCCGAGCCGACCCCGCAGAGCCCGGCCTCTACGGCGGCGTCACCGGCGCCCGGGCCCGACGATCCTGAACCGCCTGTGCCGCTCTCGACCGTGCCGCTCTCAACCGTGCCGCTCTCGACTGTGCCGCTCTCGACCGCGCCGCTCTCAACCGCGGCCCCCGCCAGTTCCCGCTCCTCGATCACATTCTGCACGCGCCGCGCGGCGAGCAGCCCGTCGCGCAGCCCAGACAGGCCGTAGCCGACGCCGAGCAGCCGCGAGCCGAAGGTGGTGCCGAGCAGCAGGAACGGCAGCAGGTCGATCGGGTCCATCGCCCCGCTCGTCACCCGCAGCGTGCCGAACACGCAGATCAGCACCAGGAACGTCGACGGCCGCGTCGCGAGGTCCATGAACGTCTTGAGCCCGGTGAAGGGGCGCTGCCAGCCGTCGAGGAAGTCGACGTACGCGCCCAGCCGTGCCCGGAACGTCGA
>JASGDX010000139.1:0-8758 GCA_047606985.1 Leucobacter sp.
CACAATCGATTGGATTGTGCAGGCAGAGCGCCCACAATTCTGCGCCACGGCGTCGGCGTGCGCGCTGTCGCGGTCGAGGCGGGCCGCCCCGGGCCCGCGCGGGTAGGATCGTAGGGTGAAGCAACGCATCTACGACTCGCGCGCGCAGGAGGTCGTCGACTTCGAGCCCCGCGAGCCCGGTCGCGTCGGCATGTACGTGTGCGGCCCGACCGTGCAGTCGGCCCCGCATATCGGCCATCTGCGCAGCGCGCTCGTGTACGACCAGATGCGCCGCTGGTTCGAGGCGACCGGCCACGAAGTGACCCTGATCCGCAACGTCACCGACATCGACGACAAGATCCTCGACAACGCGCGCGCGGCGCAGCTGGATGCGGGATCGACCGAGCAGTGGTGGGCGCTCGCCTACCGGGTCGAGCGCGAGTTCACCGCCGCCTACGACGCGCTCGGCGTGCTGGCGCCGACGTACGAGCCGCGCGCCACGGCAAACATCGCCGAGATGATCGCGCTCGTCGAGCGGCTCGTCGAGCGCGGACACGCCTACCAGGCGGCCGACGGCGGTGCCGGTCGGACTGAAGGCTCCGACAGCGTCTACTTCGACACGGGCAGCTGGCCCGAGTACGGCGCGCTCACCAGGCAGCGCCGCGACCAGATGGAGGACGCCGCCGATTCGGAGCCCGTTGGCAAGCGGGATCCGCGCGACTTCGCGCTGTGGAAGGCCCACCGCGAGCACGAGCCGCTGTCGGCCTCGTGGCCGTCGCCGTGGGGGCGCGGCCGCCCCGGCTGGCACATCGAGTGCTCGGCCATGGCCACCCGCTACCTGGGCGAGGAGTTCGACATCCACGGCGGCGGGCTCGACCTGCGCTTCCCGCATCACGAGAACGAGCTGGCACAGTCGGCCGCCGCCGGTCACGCCTTCGCGCGGCACTGGATCCACAACGGCCTCGTCAACACGGGCGGGCAGAAGATGTCGAAGTCGCTCGGCAACTCGCTCTTCGCCGCCGACCTGCTCGCATCGGCGCGGCCCATCGTGCTGCGCTACTTCCTCGGCTCGGCCCATTACCGCTCGGTGCTGGAGTTCTCGGACAGCTCGCTGGCCGAGGCGGAGAGCGCGTTCTCGCGCATCGAGGCGTTCCTCGAGCGCGTACGCGAGCACATCGCGGCCGTTTCGTCCTCCAAGGCCGTTTCGTCCCCTGAGCCTGCTCCGTCCCCCGAGCCTGTCGAGGGGGGCGCCGCCGCGGTTCCGGCCCCTTCGACAGGCTCGAGGAGCGAAATCGGCAGCTACATCGGCAGCCCGGGACAGGGCGCAGCTGCGATCCCCGATGCCTTCGCCGACGCGATGCTCGACGATTTCGCGATCCCGCAGGCGCTCGCCGTGCTGCACGGCTCGGTGCGCGCGGGCAACGCCGCTCTCGACGAGGGCGACACCGAGCGGGCCGTGCGATCGGCGGGCGAGGTGCACGCCATGCTCGACGTGCTCGGCCTCGATCCGGCCGACCCCGTGTGGGCCGCAGGATCCCGAACCGCAGACGATGCCGCCCGCACCGCCCTCGATGCGCTCGCGACCGCGCTCATCGAGCAGCGGGCTGAGGCGCGCGCCAACAAGGATTTCGCCACGAGCGACGCGATCCGGGACCGTCTGCTGGCGGCCGGCATCTCCCTGGAAGACACGCCCAACGGAACACGCTGGAGTATCGCATGAGCAACAAGAAGAGCCGTACCGGCGCCGTCCGCAAGAAGGGCCTCGGCAAGGCCGTCGGATCCGGCGGGCAGGGTCGCCAGGCCCTCGAGGGCCGCGGGCCCACCCCCAAAGCCGAGGACCGCGAGTACCACGCCGCCTACAAGGCCAAGAAAGCGCGCGAGCGCTACGAGGCCGCCAAGCAGCGTCACGCCGCGAACTCCGGCCGGGGCGGGCAGGGCGGATCCCGTGCCTCCAAGAAAGAGGACTCCGAGCTCGTCACCGGCCGCAACGCCGTGCTCGAGGCGCTGCGCACCCGCATCCCCGCCACCGCGCTCTACATCGCGGCGCGCATCGAGATGGACGACCGCACTCGCGAGATCCTGCGCCTCGCCACCAACCGCAACCTGCCCGTGCTCGAGGTGATGCGCCCCGAGATGGACCGCATGACCGACCGCGATACGGTGCACCAGGGTGTCGTGCTCAAGGTCCCGCCCATGGAGTACGCGCACCCCATGGAGATGCTCGATGAGATCATCGACCGCGACGAGACGCCGCTCGTCGTGGCGCTCGACGGAGTCACCGACCCGCGCAACCTCGGCGCGATCATCCGCTCCGTCGCGGCCTTCGGCGGCCAAGGCGTCGTGATCCCGCAGCGCCGCTCGGCCGGCCTCAACTCCGCCGCGTGGAAGACCTCGGCGGGAGCCGCCGCCCGCATCCCCGTCGCCATGGCCTCGAACCTCACCCAGACGCTCAAGGAGTTCAAGAAGCAGGGCGTTTTCGTCGTGGGTCTCGATGGCGGCGGCGAGGTCTCGCTGCCCAGCCTCGAGCTCGCCGATCGACCGCTCGTGCTCGTCATCGGCAGCGAGGGCAAGGGCCTGTCGCGCCTCGTGACCGAGCACTGCGACGCCGTGGTCTCGATCCCGATCTCCTCGGCGACCGAGTCGCTCAACGCGGGCATCGCGGCGAGCGTCGCCCTCTACGAGGTCTCGAAGCTCCGCGCCGCCTGACCGACGGATCGAGCCGAGCGCGCCGGTCGGCGCACCGAGCCGACGGCGCATCACAGCACGGTGAGATCGGTGGCCCGCCACCGCCCGCCGGAGTGCTCGAAGCGCAGCAGCACCGAGCGCGAGCGCGGTTCGGCGTAGAGCACCACGGTGGCCTCCACGATGTGGGGCATCGGGCGGTCGAGGTGCGCGGGGCCGGGGCAGGCCACCACGCGCCGCGAGTCCCTGTAGAGCGTGCGCCGCTCGGTGCCGATCGCGCGCCGCTCCCGCAGCGCGGCCGCCACGCCGTGGGTGATCCAGCCGCCGAGCTGCGCGACCGCGCGCGATCCCTCGATGACCTCGAACGCGTACAGCGCGAGCTTCTGGATGACTGCCGCCGACGGGGCGGGGACATCGGTCTCCGTGCTGGTGTCGAACGCAGTCCGGTCGAGATAGCGGCTCGGGTGCGGCACGACCCGTGAGTCGTGATCCGGGCGATCGCGATCGGCGGAGACGCGCGGGATCCGCACGGGGTCCCGCGGCGCATCGGTGCGCGGCGGGGATGCGAGCCTCAGAGCCGGCCGCTGCTGCTCGGGCTGCTGGATGGCGGAGATGGACATGGGAACCTCCGGTGTCGGCCTCGATGCGAATGCCCCCTGCTTTCCCCGCATGATGCGTCCCTGCATTGCCTCGAAGTGCGTGCGATATGAGAACTCAGAATAGTAAGCTCGTACTGTAATGGGTCAAGATGCGTCTGCGCCCGATGCTTCGAGGACCTGCTCCACCAGGCATCGGAGGCGCCGCGGGCGTAGGTCGGGGGCTCTTCTTGAGCCTCTCGGGCGCGCATTCCGCCCATCCCGCATCCTCTACGCTTGAATCGTGGCTACACTCCGGAACCTTGCGAAGAAGTACTCCTCATTGAACGAGGAGGAGATCGAGTGGCTGGAGATGCTGGCCCTCGACTGGCAGTTGATGGCCGACCTCGCGCTGAGCGACGTGGTGCTCTGGGTGCCGACGGAGGACGGCGGCTACCTGGCCGTCGCGCACAGTCGCCCCGCGGGATCCGTTACCCTCTTCTACCGCGACGTGATCGGAGACTTCCTGCGCCCCGACTGGCGCGAGCTCGTCGACGAGGCGATGGAGACCGGCAGGCCCGTCGTCTCCACCTCGCCCGCATGGTACGAGGAGAATCCCATGCGCCTCGCGGCATATTCCGTCAGCCGCCTCGACGCGAATCGGGCCGTGCAGGGACCGTTCGCCGTCGTCACGGTGCACACCAGCGTGGCCGACACGCAGAAGGCCTCGCGCATCGGCGCCGCCTTCCGGGAGGTCTCCGACGACCTGTTCGCGATGATCCAGAACGGGCTGTTCCCCTCGCGGGGCAGCTCCCGTGGCATGGAGCAGGGCGCGCCCCGCGCCTCCGACGGGCTGGTGCGCGTCGGCCTCGACGGGATCGCGACCTTCGCGAGCCCCAACACGCAGACCACCTTCACCACGCTCGGCTACCGCGATGAGATCGAGGGCGAGAACTTCTCGGAGGTGATCGCCGAACTCGTGAAGGGACAGTTCGACACCAACGAGTCGCTGCCGCTCATCGCGCAGGGCAAGATCGCCAAACGGGTCGAGATCACGGCGCGCGGACGCACCGTCACACTGCGCTCCATCCCCGTGATCCGCGGCGGGGTGTGGGTGGGCGGCGTCGTGCTGACCCGCGACGTCACCGAGCTGCGGCAGCAGGCGCAGGAGCTCATCACGAAGGACGCGACGATCCGCGAGATCCACCACCGCGTGAAGAACAACCTGCAGACCGTGGCCTCCCTGCTGCGGGTGCAGGCCCGCCGCGCCCGCAGCGAGGAGGCGAAGCAGGTGCTCGGCCAGGCCATGCGCCGCGTGGCCGCCATCGCCGTGGTGCACGACACCCTGTCGACCGGCCTTTCGCAGATCGTCGACTTCGACGTGGTCTTCGACCGGGTGCTCGGGCTCGCTGCCGAGGTGGCCAGCCTGCACGGCACGACGGTCCACCCGCACAAGGAGGGCGTCTTCGGCGAGCTCCCCTCCGAGTATGCGACCCCGCTCGCGCTCGCGCTCACCGAGATCGTCACCAACGCCGTCGAGCACGGGCTCGCGGGTCGCGAGGGCGATGTCTTCATCCACGCCGACCGCACCGACGATCGGCTCGCGGTCGAGGTGATCGACTCCGGTACCGGGCTGCCGGGCGGCACGGTGGGGGACGGCCTCGGCACGCAGATCGTGCGCACGCTCGTCGAGGGGGAGCTCGGCGGCAGCATCAGCTGGGGGCCGGATGAGCGCGGGGGCACCCGCGTGGCCGTGCAGGTGCCGTTGCACTGGCTCTCGGCGCACACCCGGGAGTTCCCGAGCATCCAGGAGTGAGGCCGGGCGCGCCGGCCGCGCGGATCAGCGCCGGTTGCGGATCGCGACCGCCGTGCCGTGATCGCCGCTGCGGTGCCGGTGCTCGCCGGCGTCGCGACCGCCGTCGCCCCGTGGGGGCTGCGCATCGCCCGCTCCCCGTCTGCATGCTTCCGCTCACCAGCGCGGCAGCCAGAGGTGCACGCGCCAGAACCACTCGGCAATGGGCGTCCCCGACCAGAGGGGGAAGAAGAAGGCGGCGAGCAGCACCGCCGCGCCCACGAAGATGCCGACCGCGATCCGGCGCCCGCGCAGCGCCTCCGGGCTCGGGTCGAGGCGCAGCCCGCTCGCGACCCCGGTACTCGACCGGATCGGGATCCCGCACAGCAGCCCGAGCAGCAGCGCCAGCGCGAGCGCCGAGAACGGGGTGAGCACCACCGCGTAGAACTGGAACACGGCCGAGCGCGAGAACGTCAGCACCCACGGCAGCCACCCCGAGAGGTATCCCGCGAGCGCGAAGGAGGCCGCTGTCACGAGCGGATCGGGCGACGGCCTCGGCGATCCCGCGCCCGCGCGCGCGGTCCATGCGCGTCTCGCCGCCAGCACCGTCAGCACGAGCAGCGCGACCAGCCCGCCCCACGTCACCAGCGGGTTCGGGATCGGCGAGATCTCCGAGACGCACGCTCCCCAGGGGCAGCCCTCCGTCCAGCGGCTCTCGTACATCGCCGTGGGGATCAGTCCGAGCGGCCAGGTGAGCGGGTGAGACTGATAGGGATGGGGTGCGCTGAGCGTGCTGTGCCACTCGAGCATCTGCGCGTGGTACCGCACGAGGTCGACGGGCCATGGGGCGCCGGGCGTGCGGGCCCAGCCGCCGGGATGCAGGATCCATCCGAGCCAGCTCGCGAGGTAGACCGCGACTGCGGCGGGCAGTGCGATCGCCGCGGCGGCGAGCGCCTGCAGCGCCGCGGCGATCCACGCCCGCAGCTGTCGAGAGTCGGATCTCCGGGGCGAACCGGTTTCGAACACCCCCGAAGTCCCTCTTTCGGCGCTGGGGCTCGGCGAGTCGGGGCTGCCGGATCCCGCAACCGCGTTGCGGCCTGCACCCGTCGCGGTCCGTCTCGCCCGCATCCTGGCCAGCAGATCCCGCACCGTCGCGTAGACGAGGAAGAACGCGAGCGGGTACAGCCCCGACCACTTCACGGAGGCCGCCGCCCCGAACGCGAGCCCCGCGGCCAGAAGCCACGGCCTGCGCCAGGCGATCCCGAGCCCGGTCCCGGAGCGGGGCGCGACGGCCTCCTGGTCGCGCCAGGCGAACAGCGCGCCCAGCGCGATGAAGAACGCGAGGAACCCGTCGAGCAGTCCGACCCGCGTCAGGGTCACGTGCACGCCGTCGATCGCCAGCAGCAGGCCGGCGGTGCAGGCGATGGCGAGACTGCGCGACATGCGCCATCCGAGGGCCATCACCACCGCCACCGTCGCCACCCCGGCCAGCGCGGCGGCGCTGCGCCATCCCCACCCGCTGCCCGGCCCGAACACCAGGATCCCGAGCCCGATCAGCCACTTGCCGAGCGGCGGGTGCACCGCGTTGGCGGGTGCACCGGTGAACGCGGTCGCGCGCGCTCCGGCCATGCCGGGCTCGTCGTCGGGCCACGTGGTCGGGTAGCCGTGCGCGAGCTGGCTGATGGCGTCGCGCACGTAGTAGAGCTCGTCGAACACCAGGGTGCCGGGTCGGGAGAGCGCCCAGAAGCGCAGCGCCGCCGCGATCCCGAGCACCACCGCGGGCGCCAGCCACCGCGGCCATCGCATTCCGCGCACCGCCCCAGTCACGCTCCCCAGCTTAGGGTTCGTGCGGAGAGGCGCGCCGCCGCAGCGGCTGATCCGGGCGAACTCGGAGGGGCGACCCGCGGAGGGCTACGATAGTGGGGTGATTACGCGGCTCAGCAACTACTTCCTGAAGACCCTCCGTGAGGATCCCGCCGACGCCGAGGTGGCCAGCCACAAGCTGCTCGTCCGCGCGGGATACATCCGCCGTCAGGCGCCGGGCGTGTTCGGCTGGATGCCGCTGGGCCTGCGGGTCAAGGAGCGGATCGAGCGCATCATCCGCGAGGAGATGACCGCCGCCGGCGCGCACGAGGTGCACTTCCCCGCGCTGCTGCCGCGCGAGCCCTACGAGGCGACCGGGCGGTGGGAGGAGTACGGCGACGCGCTGTTCCGCCTGCGCGACCGGCACGGCGCCGACTACCTGCTCGCCCCCACGCACGAGGAGGCCTTCACCCTGATGGTGAAGGACATCGTCTCGTCGTACAAGGATCTGCCGCTGTCGCTCTACCAGATCCAGGACAAGTACCGCGACGAGGCGCGGCCCCGCGCCGGCCTGCTGCGCGGGCGCGAGTTCACCATGAAGGACGCCTACTCGTTCGACGTCTCCGACGAGGGGCTCGCCGAGTCGTACCAGAAGCAGCGCGACGCCTACGAGCGCATCTTCGCGCGCCTGGGTCTCGAGTACGCGATCGTGTCGGCCGACGCGGGCGCCATGGGCGGCTCGCGCAGCGAGGAGTTCCTGCTGCCCATCGAGATCGGCGAGGACACTTTCGTGCGTTCGGAGGGCGGCTACGCGGCGAACGTCGAGGCCTACGCGACGCCGGTGCCGGATCCCGTGCCCTTCGACGATGCGCCCGCCGCGCTCGTCTACGACTCGCCGGACACCCCCACGATCGACACGCTCGTGACCCACACCAACGCCGTACTGCCGCGCGAGGACGGGCGCGAGTGGACCGCCGCCGACACGCTCAAGTGCCTCGTGTTCGCCGTGACCCCCATCGCCGGCGAGCGCGCCGGTTCGCGCGAGCTGGTCGTCATCGGCATCCCCGGCGACCGCGACGCCGACATGAAGCGCGTCGAGGTGGCGTTCGCCGGCTGCGACGTCGAGCCGGCGACCGCCGAGGACTTCGCCGCGAACCCCCTGCTGGTGAAGGGCTACATCGGCCCGGTGCTCGACGGCGCCGCGGTGCTCGGCCTCGAGGGGACGACGGGGATCCGCTTCCTGCTCGATCCGCGCGTCGTGCCCGGCACCGAGTGGGTGACCGGGGCGAACGAGCACGAGAAGCACGTCGCCCACCTCGTCGCGGGCCGCGACTTCACCGCCGACGGCGTGGCCGACGTGGCCACGGTGCGCGACGGCGACCCCGCCCCCGACGGTTCGGGACCCGTGTCTCTCGCGCGCGGCATGGAGATCGGGCACGTGTTCCAGCTCGGCCGCAAATACGCCGAGGCGCTCGGGCTCAAGGTGCTCGACGAGAACGGCAAGCTCGTCACCGTGACCATGGGCTCGTACGGCATCGGCGTGACCCGCATCATGGCGATCCTCGCCGAGCTGCACCACGACGACCGCGGGCTCGTATGGCCCGCCGCGGTCGCACCCTTCGACGTGCACGTCGTCGCCACGGGCAAGGACCCCGTCGTCTTCGAACGGGCCGAGGAGCTCGTCGCCGCGCTCTCGGGCGCCGGCGTCGACGTGCTGTTCGACGACCGCCCGAAGGTGTCGCCCGGGGTGAAGTTCGGCGACGCCGAGCTGCTCGGGGTGCCGCGCGTCGTGGTCGTCGGCCGCGATGCGGCCGAGGGCTTCGCCGAGGTGTGGGATCGCGCCGCGGGGACCAAGGAGAAGACGGCGCTGGGCGAGGTGCCGGGGTTGTTCGGCGCGTAGGGGCGTGTCGGGTGCGTCTCGGGTTCA
>JASGDX010000140.1:0-5058 GCA_047606985.1 Leucobacter sp.
CGAGTGACCAGGAACCATGAAACTCCTCCGATTCCCGCGGAATCTGAGGAGTTTTGCGCTGGGGTACCTGGACTCGAACCAAGAACAACTGAAACCGAGACGGTGCATGGGCGCACGAACCAGCACAAGAGCTATCCTCATTGCATGGGGGATCGTGGGGCCGTGTTCGACGGCGTGAAGATCGGGCGCCCGGCAACGGGGGCGCTGCTCGACGCAGGCTTCGCGGCGGTCGGGGAGCTTCCTCAGGACCCGACAGAGCTGCTGCAGCTGCACGGGGTGGGTCCGAGCGCGGTCAAGCGCCTGCAAGAGGCACGGGAGCAGCAAGGCTCGGACCGATGACCATCGAACTGGTGCTGGTGCGCCACGCGAAATCCAACTGGGGCGACCCGGGGCTCTCCGACCACGAGCGGCCGCTCAACGGGCGCGGGAGGCGCGACGCTCCGGTGATGGCCGAGCGACTCGCGCAGACGGGCGTCGAGGTGGAGCGGATCCTCTCGAGCACCGCGGTGCGAGCACGGACGACGGCCGAGGTCTTCGGCAGAGCGCTCGGCGTGGAGGTGGAGCCCGATCCCGAGCTGTATCTCGCTTCCGCACAGACGCTGCTCGCGAAGGCGACCGCGAGCGGCACCGCATCGGTGATGGTGGTGGCGCATGATCCCGGGCTTTCGGATCTGGCCGCGCAGCTGTCGGGCGGCGGGATCGAGCACATGCCCACGTGCGCTGTCGCGCGCTTCGGTTGGAACGGCGGCTCGTGGGATGAGGCTCGGGATCGGGCCGCGGATGAGTGGTGGTTCGACTCTCCGCGAGAGGGAGCGGGGTAGATTCTGCGACTCCTTCGTCGCGCAGGATGACGAGGCGGGGAACATGCGCAGGATGACGAGGTGACGAACGTACGCAGAATGACGGGGCGCGCAGGGTGACGTGGCAGGATGACGAAAACCGGAGTTTCGCAGTGGCGCCGGCGCAGATCGCACGCACGGCTCAGCGCGCCTCACAGTTCGTTCACTAGGCTGCGGCTACACCTCATCGAGAAGGGAACCCCATGACTGAGAAAACGGGCGATTCAGGCAACAACCACTGGTACGAAGAGTTCAAGGTCAAGGGCGACGAGCTCATGGCCAAGGTGCGCGATCTCATCGAGGAGGGGAACGCTCGCCGGCTCTACATCAAGCGCGAGAACGGCGAGACCATCTTCGAGATCCCGCTGACCGCCGGCGTCGCCGTCACCGCCGCAAGCGCGGTGCTCGCGCCCATCCTCGTCGCCGTCGGGGCCGTCGCCGCACTCGCCACGAGCGTCACGATCGGGGTCGAGCGGCCGAAGGAGAGCGAGGGCGACGAGGAAGGCAGCTCGGAGTCGGAGGCGGCGGAGTAGGGGAAGGGCGGGCGTTTCGGATCGTGAGCTCGGTCAACAACCGTGCGGCTTGGTTTCGAGTCTGCTCAACCGGCGGAGTCTGGGCCAGCAGGCGGGTTTCGACTCCGCTGCGCTGCACTCAACCAGGGGGTGCTCAACCGGCATTCCCGAGCCGCTGATTGAGCTTGTCGAAATCACGGCTCTGCGAGCTTGGTTGCGACTCCGCTCAACCGGCGGTCGGGTCTCGACAAGCTCGACCGGCGGGGTCTCAACCGGTGGGAGCTCAGCCGGCTGTCGGGTTTCGACTCCGCTCGTTCCTCGCTCCGCTCGACCGGCGGGGGCTCGACCAGCGGGGGCTCGACCGGCGAGTGAGCGCAGTAGTCTGAGGGGATGGCGATCCTCATCGACCCGCCCGCGTGGCCGGCGCACGGCACGCTCTGGAGCCACCTCGTCTCCGACGCCGACTACGACGAGCTGCACACCTTCGCCCGCCGCCTCGGCATCCCCCGGCGCAGCTTCGACCTCGACCACTACGACGTACCCGCCTCGCAGCACGCGACAGCAATAGCGCTGGGCGCAAAACCCGTCACCGGCAAGGCGGTCGTGCACGCGCTCCGCGATGCGGGCCTCCGCGTCAGGCAGACCGACCGCGAGACCGCTACTCCCCTGCGCCGCCGCCAGTACCTCCGCTCGGAGTGGGCGCAGCTCGGCGACCTCGCGAACGCCGCCCGATCCCGAACCGACGAAACCGCCTGGCTGCAGCTCGGCGACACCCTCATCGCCCGCTGGAACGAGCCCCACCGCCGCTACCACGACGAGCGCCACCTCGAGGACGTGCTGCTCGCCCTCGACCACCTCGCCACCCGCGGCGAGCGCCTCTCCCCCGCCACGCTGCTCGCGGCCTGGTTCCACGACGCCGTCTACACCGGCGCGGCGGGAGACGCAGCAGGCGACGACGAGCTCGCCTCCGCGCACCTCGCCGTGACGTCCCTCGGCGCGCTCCCCCTCGACGCCGCGCTGGTGAACGAGGTGGGCGAGTTCATCGTCGCCACGACGCCGGCTCGAGAGGTTCGGGATCCCGCAACCCCACTCACCCACCTGCTCGACGCGGACCTGTCCATCTTCGCCGCGCCCCCGCATCGCTACCGGCAGTACGCCGAAGCCGTGCGCGTCGAATACGCGCATGTGCCCGAGCCCGACTTCGCGGTGGGCCGATCCCGCATCCTCAGCGGCTACCTCGAGCAGCCGACCATCTACCGCACCAGCACCGCGCAGCAGCTCTGGGAGCAGCGGGCGCGGGAGAACGTGCGCGCCGAGATCGCGCAGCTGGCCGAGATCGTGCGGTGAGTTCGGGATCGGGCCGAGGCGCCGCCTCCGTCCGCCCTATGGCGCGGCTCCATCGGCAGACACGCCTTCGAGAGCGGAAAAAGCGGGGAGAAATTCGGGGAACACCCCGGTTTTTCGGCTTTCGACGGTGCTGTGCGGCAGGAGCGCCCGGATCGCGGCTGCTCGACGACCGATCGGGCCGCTCGGCAACGAACCGCGTGGCTTACGGGCCCGCGTGGCCGGCGGGTGCGGTAACGACGATCGGATGAGCCGCGAGCCGGGCGCGGCGCCGACGCGAGAGCGCCACCATCCACTCGACGGTCAGCCAGACGAAGCCCGCGGCCCACACCAGCCCCGACACCATCCCGACGGTCGAGGTCAACCCGTCAGTCGACGCGTGGACCGCATCGCCGTTCGGCCCATACGCGCCCAGCCACACCTGGAAGGTCGAGCCGTAATCGGAGTCCCCGCCATCCATCATGAAGACGCCGAGCACGATCGCCCCGAGCGACGTGAGCCATGCGGCGATCGTCGCGCGCACCCGCGCGGCGCCGAACAGCGCCCGCGTCGAGAGGAACCCCTGCACCGCGATCACGATCTGCATCGCGTAGCCGGCGATCAGCACCAGAATCGGCCCGAAGAAGAGGAGGAACACCATCGTCCAGCCGAACGACACCAGCTTCAGACCCATCGCGAGGAGCGGCGCGACGATGAGCACGATGCCCGTGAGGGCCGAGAGCGGGGTGCGTGCTGAGGGCATGCCTCCAGTCTGCCAGGCGACGCCCGTCCAGGCTACCCGCCCGCGTACTGCGGCCGCAGCCGAGATCTCGCTACCCTGGTCTGGGTCGGGTTGCGCCTCGTGCGCCGCTCGATCACCGGGAGACGAGAGGAACCACCATGGCAGTCGATCGCGTCCGCGAACACTTGGAGGGCCGCGGCTGGAGCGGCGAGATCCTCGAGTTCCCCGAGTCGAGTGCCACCGTCGAGCTCGCTGCGCAGCAGGCCGGCACCGCTCCCGCGCGCATCGCAAAGACCCTTGGCTTCCACGACCCCGAGGCGCCCGATCGCGCCGTCCTCGTGGTGGCCGCCGGCGACGCGAAGGTCAACGGCGGCCGCTTCAAGCGGCGCTTCGGCGGCAAGCCGCGCATGGTGCAGGCGCACGAGGTGGAGCAGATGACCGGGCACCCGGTGGGCGGCGTGTGCCCGTTCGCCAACCCGGAGGGCACGCGGGTGTTCCTCGACGAGTCGCTGCGGCGCTTCGCCACGGTCTTCCCGGCTGCGGGATCCACGAACTCCGCCGTGCAGCTGCCGGTCGGCGCGCTCGCGCGACTGACCGGCGCCGAGGGCTGGGTAGACGTGACCACCGGGTGGCAGGGCGAGGAGGACGCTGCGGAGTAGGGTGCGCGGGCAGCGGTGCGGGATCCGCGTCGGTTCTCGATCGCGGCGTGGGGCGCGGCCCGGACCCTTCACCCTCCGTGGAGAGGGCGGGTCGGGGGCTGTGGTTTCGACTCGCTGCGCTCGCTCAGCGGGACCGCCGGTTGAGCAGGACCGCCGGTTGAGCAGGACCGCCGGTTGAGCGAAGGGACGAAGGAGCGAAGTCGAAACCAGATCAGCAGCCCTCGATTTTGACTCCGCTCCTCTCAATCAGCGGGAGAGGCGGCGGTTTCGACTCGTTGCGCTCCGCTCAACCGACGGCGATCCTGATCAGATTCCTTGGTTTCGACTCGCTGCCGCTCGCTCGACCGGCGGAACGAGGGATCGGGGCGGTGCGGGCCGGGGCGGAGCGTGCGATAATGGGCACGGACGCTTCGGCGTCGCGGCGGTGGGGCTCGCCGTACCCGAACCTCGGAGATTCCGACAACAGTCCCTACCCGGCTGGCTCGAACGCGCCCGAAGGTAGGTTGACCGTGACATCTCTCCACTCCCCGCACACCGCGTCCCGCCCGCAGCAGGCGGATACGCCCGTCATCATCGTGGGAGTGACGCCCGGGCAGCCGACCGCCGTCGTCTCTGAAGCCGCGAGGTTCGCCGATCGCTTCGGCGCCGAGCTCGTCTGCGCGAGCGTCGACGCGGGATCGTACGAGGCCGACCGGCTCGCCGACGGCAGCGTGGTCGCCATGCCGATCGACTCCGACCTCGCCGAGGCCCGGGTCGAGCAGTTCGACCCCCGGCTGCGCGCCGAGATCGCCGCGGTGCTCGACCCGCTGCCGATCCGCTGGTCGACCCGGGCCCTGGCCGGAGGCGCGGCACAGCAGCTCTCCCGGCTGGCCGACGAGCTCGGAGCCGAGATGATCGTGGTCGGCACCTGCGAGCGCGGCGTGCGCGGACCGCTGCACGAGTTCTTCAACGGCTCGGTCGCAGTGCAGCTGGCGCATCATCAG